>SLJN01000052.1 GCA_007135115.1 Balneolales bacterium | reverse complement strand
AGAAAACGGCGATAAACGTTCGGTGTTAGCTTGTGACATCATCCGGTTAGATCATACCGATGATCATATAGAACGCCTGAAGATTTTATATCATCAGATTACCGAGTACGTTCAAACCTATCATCCGGATGCGTGTGCCGTGGAAACTCCGGTCTATGGTAAGGATCCCCAGGCTATGCTTAAACTGGGACGGGCTCAGGCTGCAGCTATTCTTGCTATAACCAATCTTGATATCCCCGTAAGTGAATACATGCCAAAAGCTGTAAAAAAGTCCATTACGGGAAACGGAAATGCCGCCAAGGAACAGGTTGCCTACATGTTACAAACTATGCTTCCTCTGAATGTTGAAAATCTTAGCGATGATGCCACCGATGCTCTCGCCGTTGCCTGGTGTCACATGATGAAAGGTGCCGAACCATCGCAGGTAACTACTTCTAATAAAAACTCTGTTAACTCCTGGGGAGATTTTGCCCGAAATAATCCGGATCGTATCAAATAATTACTTATGATTATTGCCAGACTTCAAGGAATGCTGGTGGATGTGAGCCCAACCTCCGTCATCATTGATGTTAAGGGTGTTGGGTACAAAGTTGGAGTTTCTAGTTTTACATCAGGCAAACTTCCATCGGCTGGAAGCGAAGTGACTTTGCATATTTTTCATCACATCACCGAAGTATCTCAGCAATTATTCGGCTTTTATTCTACCGACGAACTCCAAGTTTTTGAACAGCTGATTACCGTTAAAGGAGTTGGCCCCAAAGTTGCACTTGGTATACTCTCAGGAATGGATCCTGTTGAGTTTCGACAAACCGTATCATCCGGAAACAAAGGAGCACTTTCCGGCGTACCCGGAATTGGAAAAAAAACCGCTGAACGCATTATTGTTGAACTTCAGGACAAGCTGGGACCTGCTAACGAAGAATTGGCCGTCGGTGATAATACAAGTACAGGAAATGTTGAGCAGGAAGCTGTGGACGCCCTTGTCGCTCTCGGCTATCCGTCCTCAAAAGCACAAAAAGCTGTTAAACAAGTGACCGGCTCCATTAATGGCACGAAAAATGCTTCCGAACTTGTTAAAACCGCCCTGAAGGTTCTATAATCGATCACTTAAACTTTAGCTGAATTTAGAAGTCCATTACGACTTCACTCATCAAAAGAAGGTATAGCTATGACTTATGCTCTAATTATGGCCGGTGGTGTTGGGTCCCGTTTCTGGCCAAGCAGCAGAAGAAATAAACCTAAACAATTCCTCAATCTTATCGGGGATCAATCACTGCTTCAGCAAACTGTAGATCGTATTAAACCCATCATCCCGGAAGAGCGAATATTGGTTATTACGAATGCAGAATACTCGGATCTGGTTCAAAAGCAGCTTCCTAATGTTCCACAAGAAAATATCATTGGTGAACCCATTGGTCGAAATACCGGTCCCTGTATAGCTTTCGCCTCAAAAATTATTTACGAAAAAGATCCGCAGGCATCATTGGTTGTTTTACCTTCTGACCATTATGTAAATGATAACGACACCTATCGAAAAGTCATCGAGGCCGGTATAGAAAAGGCATCATCAGGGCAAAACTTACTAACTATTGGCATAAAGCCCTTCCGCCCTGAAACCGGTTACGGTTACATTCAATTTGAAGAAAGCGATGCTGAGAAGAGTAACTTTTTTTCGGTTCACCCTGTAAAAACTTTTGCGGAGAAACCGGACCTGCAAACTGCTGCCCGTTTTCTTGAATCCGGAGATTTTCTCTGGAACAGTGGTATGTTTGTTTGGCGGGTTGAATCGATTCTATCCGAATTCGAAAAACATCAGCCGGATATCTATCAGGCTTGCACGAAAGTTAAAACCGGATCGGAACCGGAACTCAAAGAATTTTACGACAACAGCCTTTCAATCTCTATTGATTATGGCATCATGGAGAAATCGGATTCTGTTTATGTGATTCCTGCCGATTTTGGATGGAGTGATGTCGGCAGCTGGATGTCGTTGTATGAAATCAGTGAAAAAGACGAAGACGGCAATGTTATTGATGCTGATACAACAGCCTTATATGAAACGAACAACTGCTACATTCAATCTAAAAACGATCGCATTGTAAGCGTTGTCGGCCTGCAAGGAGTTGCCGTTATTGACACCCATGACGCCCTTTTAGTCTGTAGACTTGATGCCTCTCAGCAAGTAAAAAATGTCTACGAATCTCTTAAAAACGGGAAAGCCAACTATAAATAGGCGAAAATCAGTCAACGGTTATACTTAGCTGATCATAGGCAAGCTGAACATGAGATGGGAGCTGCTTATTGGTCTCACTATGATTCACATACACGGACATGTGAACCAGCCATGTTTGATCTACCCCTAATTCATCAGCAATCTCTACGGCCTCCGGTATGGTATAATGCGTCGGGTGCTTAGGATCCCACCGCAGCCCACTTAAGACCATCACCTTGCTGCCTTTTATTTTTTCTTTGGTTTCTTCCGGTATGTAATTTACATCGGTTATATAGCTGAAATCGTTTATACGGAACCCATATACTTTCATCTCTCCGTGATAAACAGGCAGCGGAACAATGTTAAGACCAAACCAATTGTAGGACTCTTTTTGGGGTTGAAATGAAAGATCTACGGAACCGGGTGTTTTTTCCGGCTCAAACATATAGTAAAATCTTCTTCTGATAGACTTTTCGCACTCAGGCGTAGTAATCACCGGAATTTCACTTTTTTGAATGTAATTAAAAGGGCGAAGATCATCCAAGCCCCCGATATGGTCTGTATGTTGATGCGTTAATAATAACAGGTCAACTTCAGTCAAACCCGACCTTAATGACTGCAGCCGAAATTCTGGTCCGACATCTATTAAAATAGATTTGTTGTTGTGCTGCACCCAAGCCGAGCAACGGTAACGTTCATCACGAGGGTCTCCTTTCATTAACTCACGTCCATAGCCACCGGCGATTGGTACTCCCATAGAAGTTCCGGTTCCCAAAAATGTTACCTGCATGTGAATCTAATCCATTAGGGTGTTATCGGTCTTCAAGCCTCTTTTCTTCCACATTTTCTCTATCTTTTTTCGCAGTGCAGGTTTGATGTAGACATCATTCAAATCTTTTTCCGCTAATAGTTTTACTAAGACACCGATATTAAATTCCACCGGATGATTTTTATTCAATACCACAATTTTATCCCCTTCGAGCACACAAGAACTGCCCCGAAAACTACCTCTTTCTTTTCGGATACGGTAACCGAGCTGTTCAACTAATTCCTCAAGTTCTTTGATTAACTGATTTGCTTTCATTAGAAAGTAACTCCTACCATAAAACTGCTTCCAAAACTGTCGTAATTAAACTCATTTTCATCAGAGTTATACTCTGATACTAGGAAATCTATTCCAAAAGCTAAGCCGGTACTTCCGAAGATATTGTCAAAATATAATCGGTTTCGATTTTCAATTCGATATCTAATTCCACCTCTTCCACTATGCGAGGAAACTGTATAACCGATCATTGGTACGCCCCGCGCTGTAACCCTTACACGCTCGGCCGGCCTAAATCTAAGTCCGATACCAGCACCGACTAATATGGAAGATTGTCTGAACTCTTCACTCCGATCCGTACCCAAATCAGTAGTTACCTGAGTATACTCCGTACTTATTTCAAATGGAACTTGAAACCCAAATGTTTCCCGATTGTATAAATTTATACCTCCATCCAGGTTTATTCCGGCATTTAAGTAGTTCAAGACTTCATCCTCACCGAGATCTTGTCCATATCCTCCAAATAATTGAAACCCGGGAACTTCAAAACGCAACCTGTAAACGGTATTGCTAAATGACAAGTTGGGCAGGCCGTCATTGTCAAGTTCATCCAGGCTGCCTGCAAAACTAAAATCCAATGGCTCTACTCCAGCCATAATTGATGATGAAGGTGGTGTTAGAACTCTTCCGTTATTACCTACCGAAAACATTTGAGCTTTCACCGCGTCAAAAACAAATAAGCTTATAAAAAGTGAAATAGCAGCGGTTTTAATCAAGATTGGCATAGCACGGAACTTTTTGTAGGATAATTTCATTAAGCAGGCAAACTAAAGCAACAAAACCATGAAAACTATCATTCTGATAATTTCTGCATTAACCATAGGTTTTATGGCTGAAGAAACACCAAGTCTGTATGATTTCAAGTTACAATCTCTACATAATAGTGAAAAACTCGATTTGTCTGATTACGAAGGAAAAGTGATTCTTGCGGTAAATACGGCTTCTAAGTGTGGATTCACTTCTCAATATGAAAAACTTCAAGAACTCTATGATACCTATCGGGATGATGGATTTGTAGTTCTTGGTTTTCCCACGGGTGACTTCGGGGGTCAAGAATATGGAACGAATGAAGAAATTGCAGAGTTTTGTGAGGTGAACTTCGGTGTTGAATTTCCGCTCTCAACAAAAATTTCTGTTAAAGGGAACGATCAACATCCCCTGTTTAATTACCTGACGAGTGCAGATAATCCAGATTACGAAGGTGATATTGAGTGGAACTTTGAAAAGTTCTTATTAAACCGCGAGGGCAAACTGGAAAGACGATTTAAATCCCGCACCGAACCCAATGACGAGGAAGTGATTACTTCCATCGAAAATTTACTTAATTCTTGATTATTTAGAGTTTCTATCCCATCACCATCCACCACAAAGGACCATAACTGACCATTATGGTCCTTTCTTTTTTTATAAAATAAGTGTGATAATTTATTCGTCAATATTATTGACAGCGCCGATTCAACTGCTTATATTTGGGTTCTGTTACGGTCCGGTAGTTCAGTTGGTTAGAACGCCTGCCTGTCACGCAGGAGGTCGAGGGTTCGAGTCCCTTCCGGATCGCACGCTATAAGCCCTGATCATTTCAAAAATGGTCAGGGCTTTTTTTTTACAGCTTATTTATTTGTGAACACTTTCTCTCCCGCCCAAAATCACACATAAGTTTATGATAATAAGTCAGATAACTCGATTATACTTGGAGTCTGTAAAATCTCAGGGTGCTGAACTTCAATATACAGATTACAATGCGTCTTTTTGGGGTGCCATTCGAAAGTTATGATTCAAAAATAAACCGGTTTTTCTCAATATAATCCCCATACCGGATTTCTCGTTACCTCAGGTGTTTTTGATTCCAAATTATTACTCATAAATCATCCATGAAATCCATATATCCTGTTTACGATACCATTGTTGTTGGTGGCGGACATGCCGGAAGTGAAGCCGCTGCCTCTGCTGCCCGCATGGGAAACAAAACTTTGCTTATTACCATGAACCTTAATGCCATTGCGCAGATGTCTTGCAATCCTGCAATGGGCGGTGTGGCAAAAGGACAACTGGTTCGTGAAATTGACGCCCTTGGAGGGTTAACCGGTATTATTTCTGACCGCTCTGGAGTTCAGTTCCGGATGTTAAATCGCAGTAAGGGTCCGGCTATGTGGAGTCCCCGCACCCAGAATGATCGGATGCAATATGCTCAGTTCATGAGAGAAGAGTTGGAACAAATTGATAATCTTGAATTTCGACAGGATAATGTAACCGATATTCTTGTGGATGAGAATAATTGCGTTTATGGAATTGAAACACAAACGGGTCAAAAGTTTGAAGCCTCTTCGGTTGTACTGACCAATGGTACGTTTTTGAATGGAATCATTCATATCGGAGAAAAGCAATTTGGAGGAGGCCGTTCTGGTGAGCGTGCTTCAACGGGTATCACTGCAAGTCTTGAACGGTTAGGATTTTCATCTTCCAGACTTAAAACCGGAACTCCTCCCCGTATTGATGGGCGGTCCATTAATTATGAAGCCCTTGAAATTCAATATGGAGATGAAGACCCTTCTCCTTTTTCATTTATGACCGATAGTCTTCCTTCTTTGGAAGAACAATTAACTTGTTGGATTGGTTACACCAACAACAAGGTTCACGAAGTTTTAAAATCCGGGTTTGACCGCAGTCCGATGTTTACCGGACGCATTCAATCCACCGGACCTCGGTATTGTCCCTCGATTGAGGATAAAATTGACCGTTTCGCAGAAAAACCTCAGCACCAGCTTTTTCTTGAACCGGAGGGTTGGAACACATACGAAATGTATTTAAACGGCTTCTCTACTTCCCTTCCGGAAGATGTACAATACGAAGCACTGCGTACGATCCCCGGCTTTGAAGATGCCGTAATCATCCGTCCTGGTTATGCTATTGAATATGATTTTTTCCCTCCGCATCAAATCTATCGCAGTATGCAGACTAAGTTGGTATCCGGATTATTTTTCGCCGGTCAAATCAACGGAACTACCGGATACGAGGAAGCTGCTTGTCAGGGATTAGTTGCCGGAATTAATGCTGCTCGATACGTTCAGCAAAAACAACCAATCGTATTGACCCGATCTCAAGCTTACATTGGTGTATTAATTGATGATCTGGTAGGCAAAGGTACGGATGAACCTTACCGGATGTTTACTTCCCGAGCTGAACACCGCATTCTGTTACGGCAAGACAATGCTGATTTACGTCTAACAGAACTTGGATACGAGTTCGGCCTTGTCACCGAAGAACGCTACCACCGTTATATTTCTAAAAAATCTAAAATAGATCAACTCACTGATCTATGCCGAAACTATTCTGTTCAACCGGATATTTATAATTCCTACTTGAGTGGACTCAATTCTTCTCCGATGAAACAAGCAATGAAACTTCCGAAATTACTTACCCGGCCGGAAGTTCATCTCAAAGATATGTTGGAAACGGATTCTACTCTAAAAGAACAAGTTTTTTCCATTTCAGATGATCCAAATATCATCGAACAGATTGAAGTTCAAATTAAATATGCCGGTTACATTGAAAAAGAGTTTGAGATGGTTGAAGAGCTTAATCGTCAGGAAAACATGGCTATTCCTGAAGAGATCTCTTATGAAACCATCGACAGCCTTTCTTCCGAGGGCAAACAAAAACTCGCGAAAGTACAACCGGAAACCATCGGACAGGCAAGTCGAATCAGTGGGGTTTCCGCTTCTGATATTGCGGTTCTCATGGTCTACTTAAAAAACTGATGAGATGAGTCATCAAATTTCGTATCGGATTGTTTCACGTGAAACATCTGATAAACTATCTGCTTGCTGGTATCAAAATGAAGATGCCCTAAATCAATACATTGACACCCTACTCGATTACAACAACAGAATAAATTTAATCAGCCGAAAATTGTCCCGGGATGATGTAGTTAATCATGTACTACATTCCCTGGTTCCTTCCCTTTTAGTATCTCTTCCTGATGACAGAATGATTTTAGACACAGGTACCGGAGGTGGACTTCCCGGAATTCCTCTTGCAATTCTTAACCCCGAAAAGAGATTCATCCTACATGATAAGAGCACAAAAAAAATTGATGCTCTATCCAAAATTGTCGAGAAATTACACCTCGACAATTGT
>SLJN01000352.1 GCA_007135115.1 Balneolales bacterium | reverse complement strand
AGACTCAACCTCTCCGAAGTTAAATCTCAGGTCATCTAAGGGCCCGTTCATACGAATGAGAAGTTCATCATCTTCTCGTCTAAGGTTGATGCCGGTGAGCGTTTCAATGTCGTCCAGAAGCTCCCTGAACGCCGTGCTTTGATTGTACACGCGAATTCGCCCGTCGTTGATTTGCGCCTGATCGGTTCCTGTCCCCTCCACCAAAAAGTTGATGCCAACATCAAAATAGGCGGTTTCAATTTCATTGTCCTTAAAACTTAATCCGCCTTCTCTTTGGGTGATAGATCCATTCCAACGGCGGGCTGGAAGCCGGGAGGTGTTGATTCCAAAAGTTTGAAATACACTTCCATATTCTTGCTGAAGCCGGTCCGACGGCATCAGCTCGGGACTTTGTAAAGCATAGGAAATGTCCAGATCATCCAGCTCCCAGTCCTGATCTCCTTTGTGAAGGTAGCTGACATCACCGGAAATATCGGCTGAGCGGGCTCTGAGGTTACCAACGTCATCGCTGATTCGGATAGCCGTTTCACCCGGCCGGCTGTCTGAATTAAACGAGAACCGAAGATTTCTGGGCTGTAGCAGATGAGCTGGGCGATCCGGATAATCAAACTCACCGTTGACGGTAAGATTTAATCCCTCAGATTCAATATCTAAAGGGCGAAGGTAGGTGACACCATCATCGGGGTTGTATTGTAACACCCCTGTAATTCGCTGAAATTCAGTAGATTCCGGAAGCGGTGTTAGTAGGTCACGGATCGGCGTTTGTTCAAAAAAGTTTTGTAAAGCAGGCCGGTTTAACGTAAACAGTATGCGTTGAGAATGATCGGCTGCGACCGGGCGTCCGTCTGAGCCAAAAAGCCGGCCCATATTACCGTGGAATTGCCATTCAGCGCTGGCAAAATCCATGCTTCTGTTATTGGTATAATCCTCCCATTCTCCCTGATCAAGGGTGATTTTAAAAGAATGGATAGCATCGAGAGGATCATCCGAGCGTACTGCTCTTAACACATCCCGCAGGGAAAGATGAACGCCGGCACGCCGGTTTTGAAACCGGTAAGCATCGTCATTGGCAAGACGGATATTATCCAAATGCACGCGCGCCAGGATGGGGTTTACACCTATACGGTCGTACTCTACTTCGGCATCCGGAAGGCGGTGTTCGGCTTGCTCCTGAATGACATCATCAAGAATCCCAGCAATGATGCGTCCGGCGGTGTAATTTGCCAACAGTGCAACAACGGCAAGTGCCAATACGAAGAGCAGAATTTTAAAGCGCATGATCAAAAGTGCTAATGTGCATAAGCTACCACATAAATAATAAATTCAATCCGGATACGGAAATGGTTTTATCGATCCGATGTAATAGCCTTAATAAGTTGGTCGAATGTCAGTTGTTGTTCTGCGCTATCAGCCATATTACGCAGCGTAAATTGATCGGCATTGAGTTCGTCATCTCCCACGATAATGCAGAACCTGGCCGAATGACGGTCGGCATCTTTCATTTGTGCTTTCATCGATTTACCGTCGAAGTTCATTGTAGTACGCAGGTTGTTCTGCCGAAATGTCTCCAGATTCGAAAGTGCCCATTCTCTGGCATTATCCCCGCGAGTAACGATATAGACATCAAGCGGTGATGCTGCGTCGAACTCAATGTTTGCAGATTCGGCGGCAAGGAAAAGCCGTTCTATGCCACAGGCAAAACCCACCGCAGGTGTAGCCGGACCGCCAACCTCTTCAATCAATAAGTCATAACGACCGCCGCCGCCGAGGGCGTCCTGAGAGCCAATTTGATCACTGATGAGTTCAAAAGCCGTTTCGGTGTAATAATCCAGCCCGCGAACCAGTCGGGAGTCCAACTCATAAGGAATGTTTAACTGATCAAGATATCGCCGAACTTTATCAAAATGAGCCTGACTTTCCGGGGTTAGATAATCGGTCATGATAGGGGCGCCCTCAATAAACTCCTGATCTTCCTTCTCTTTGGAATCCAAAATGCGCATGGGGTTGGTTTCAAAGCGATGCTGCGACACTTCGCTCATGTTGTGGAGATGAGGCCTGAAGTGATCCTGCAGCGCTTGTTTGTAATTTTTCCGGGATTCCGGATTCCCCACACTGTTTAATTTCAGGGAGGTGTCGGTCAGGCCAATGGCATCATAGATTTCCATCATAAACGAAATGATTTCAATATCGGCCATTGGATCGGGGCTGCCGATCAACTCCGCGCCAAATTGATGAAATTGTCTCTGACGCCCCTTTTGAGGCCGTTCCGCCCGGAAAAACGGACCCATATAATATAATTTCTGACTACCGCCTTTTTGATGCAGGTTGTGCTGGACATAAGCCCGTGCCACCGGAGCGGTACCTTCCGGACGCAGAACATAATGATCATCCCCCCGCTCAAAAGAAAACATTTCCTTGGAAACAATATCGGTTAACTGTCCGATGCCGCGTGCAATTAATTCTGTAGGTTCGAGTATCGGGGTGCGGATTTCCTGAAAGTGATGACGTTTGGCAACCTCATGGATGACGGATTCCAGTTTTTGCCATTTTGAAAGCTCCTCGGGTAGCAAGTCGTGCATCCCGTGATGCGTCTGATATTTTTTGGGGGCCATACGTTCAGGTTAATCTTTGGTTAAGCAAATTAGCGCGGCTAATATACGTCAAAATTAAAAACATTGGGGCGGACAAAAAGCAGTCATCGCGAAGAGACTTTGCCGTCTTTCCATTCAATTTCGAAAGGGGATTCGGCATCAAATTCGGATGCAGCCCGAATCCAGTTATCATTCTGCAAAATACGAGTGAAGCCTTTTTCGAGTGGAGCTTTAGGATTTTGCTGATCCAACCGGTGCTGCAAATCCAGCACCTGATTTTTTTTACGGTTCATCAGCTCGGCCATCCGTGATTTCATGCGGTGGTCGAGATCAACGCGTTTACTGCCGAGGCGAGCCACTTTTTCTTTCACTTTTTGCAGTGCGTAGGTTTTGCCGTAGTACTCCACCAATTCTTTTTTTCTGCGGATCGAATTTTTTACGGCTTCTTCGACCCGGCGCTGCTGATCCTCGACAAACATCTTCATCTCATTAATATCGGGAACAATCGCAACGGCAGCCTGCGTAGGAGTGGCAGCCCGGAAATCAGCCACGAAATCAGAAATACTGAAATCCGTTTCGTGCCCGACCGCCGATACAATCGGGATGGAGCACTCATGAACGGCGCGTGCTACCACTTCTTCGTTAAAGGGCCATAAATCTTCCAGCGAGCCTCCACCGCGGCCGATGATGAGCACATCCACATTTTGTTGTTGATCAAACCACCGTATGGCAGCTGCAATCTCAGAAGCAGCCGAAGTTCCCTGCACACTTGCATGATGCAGTTTGACAGTTAATAAAGGCCATCGGGCTTCGAACGTCGAGCGCATATCCTGAAAGGCGGCACCGGTAGCACTGGTAACGATCCCGACGGATTTGGGAAACTCCGGTAAACGTTGTTTGTGAGCTTGATCGAATAAACCTTCCTGTTCCAGTTTCTTTTTCAGGCGTTCAAAAGCTTGCTGTAATGCACCCTGACCGGCCTGTTGGACCGAATTCACAATGAGCTGATACCTGCCGTGTGGAGGATATACCTGCAAATTCCCGCCAACGATCACCTGTTGCCCCTGCTCCAGTTTAAGATCAAGTCGGTTAATAGTGCTGCGCCAGATGACGCAAGGGAGCTGAGCCTGCTCATCCTTCAGCGTCAGGTACATGTGTCCGTTCCGGCTGATTTTGGGTTGGCTGACTTCACCCTCTACCATGACATCCGAAAAATGATCTTCCAGAAGAACTTTTACTTGTCCGGTAAATTCGCTGACTGTTGGTATGGAAGGTTTGTTTTCGGTAGGTTGGTCAAATAATGTGGGTTCCATGGAGTACTTTGTAGCTATGGCAGCAGCCTTTGTTAATTCCAGTATAGCGGCAAAATAAGAGCAAATAGCTCTGGAAAAAAAGTGATTTCACAGGGCTATCAATATCGGATGCCCATCCGGTAATACCCTAATTGGCTGTATTAGAAATGATTAGATGAGGCAGAGAACGGTCGGTATTGTAGCGTGTTCTTTATTGATGATGGATAAGTATTTTTTTATCGTTAGAGTGATTTAATATCAAAGCAACTTTATTCGCATTGATGTTAACGATTAGGTGGAATGCAAAAATTTATTACATGGTAGGTTAATCTATATCGATCATGAATCGGAAAGATGTTTCGGTGATCAATGGGATATCAAATAAATCTGCAGAGGTTTAAATCTACTCATCTAACTCATATCTCATAGTAAGGTGAGTGTTTTTTAGGTTTAGTTAGTTAATCCATTAATGCAACTGCCCTTATTATGTTACATAAAGAGGCATTGCGTGATTGAGCATTCCTTTAAGTTCTGATACAAAAGCCAATTAATTGCAATATTAAATGGGCTAATCTTACGATACATATATTCTTATAGAGATAGCTGAATGGTTGATTTTATACTTTTAAAACTGGATGGAATTCTTAAAAATGAATGGTAATAAATGGGTTTTATGAATTTTACGCTTGGCAGCAGAATAATTCTTGGTGCGATTATCACGATTTTTAGTCTTACGATAGTCAGTATTTGGCTGCAAAATTACATTATTCGGGATCAGGGAACCGAGTTGATACGGGATCAAATGCGAAATACCGTGTTGCAGGCGGAATCAGTACGGGAAAATATGGGCCAAATGTGGCAGGAAGGGGCTGTAAACCAGGATACGTTACTTGCCGATTACGAAGATTACGGGACAGAAGGGATACAGGAAAGTCAGATTTATTCTTCGATTCCAGTGGTAGCTTCCTGGCAATCGATTGAAGAGATTGCCGAAGAAAAAGGGTATGAATTTCGTATACCCCGGGAAGAACCGCGAAATCCCGACAATCTGCCCGACGATCGTGAGCGCGACATTTTAAACAAATTGGAAGAGTCTGCTGATGATGAGTTTTTCGAAGTTGATTCAGATAGAGATGAAATTGTTTACGCAAAGTCGATCACACTAACCGAGGACTGCATGGTTTGCCACGGTGATCCGGATAACAGCCCGACGGGTGACGGCAAAGATATGCTGGGTTATGAAATGGAAGGCTGGGAAGAGGGAGAAGTACATGGCGCTTTTTTACTTCGATCCGATATGGATTCTGTAGATGAGGTTTCCAGCAGGAGCCGGTTTTTGTTGATCATGTTTTTTCTGCCGGTCATTGGGGTAGCTATCGGAGGATTTTATTTGTTGAATCGGTGGTATATCATCAAACCGTTTCGAACATTTTTGGAGCAATTTGACGGTATGCTTCAACATACCGATTCAGCATCTGATGAAATAAAGAGTTCGAGCGACAGTCTTGCAGATTCGGCCAATAATCAGGCGGCATCGTTGGAACAGATCAGCGCTTCTGTTAAAGAATTGCGCTCACTTTCAACCGATAACAAGCAAAGTGCCGAGCAGGGTCAGCAAGTTATCGAGTCTACCAAAGAGCAGACGGAAGTGGGCGTTGAAAAGCTGGAGAGTATGAATCAATCCATGCAGCAGATTAGTGAAGCCGGTCATCGTTCGTCAAAAATGCTGAAAGAAATTGATGATATAGCCATGCAAACCAACCTGCTTGCTTTGAATGCATCCGTAGAAGCAGCCCGTGCAGGAGAAGCGGGAGAAGGTTTTGCTGTGGTGGCTGAGGAAATCAGATCGTTAGCAGTAAAAGTATCCGACATTGCGAATCGCATTGCCGAACATACCACAGATACCATTCAAAAAACGGATCGTGGAGTAGAAGAAAGCGGTGACGTGCGGAGTTTAATCGTTGAAATGAACGAACAGGTGCAAAAGCTATATGATGCTTCTTCGAGTGTAGCGCGAAAGGCCGGAGATCAGGATACGGCAATTGAAGAAATTAATTCAGCAATGGAGCAGCTTGAAAATAAAACTCATACGGTAGCTTCAAGTTCCGAAGAGCATAATAGCATAGCAAATGAAATGCGGGGCCTGGTCCATCAGATCAGAGAAAATATTGAGCACCTCAAGCGCACGATGGTCGGCTGAAACCGTGGTTATGATGTGATTTTGACCGGTGAATGCCTTATTCTTACCCTTTATGGGAAATCGGGTGCAAGGTCACATCATACTAATTTTATTAATCGGTATAACGGGGCTTACAGGCTGCTATCGGCTGGAGGTAGCCGTACCCTTTTTGCATGATCGGGTTGATAGTTCCGAAATCATGGAAGGCGAGCGCTATTTTTTGCCAGATACACAGAACCCGGATCGTTTTTCGCATACTGATCTCATGTTAGCTGCCGCTTTTGGAGAAAGCACCCGCGTGTCTACTTTGATCCGGCAGGGCGAGTCTGTCTCAGAAAAGGATAATTTAGGCATGACAGCCGTACACTATGCCGCTTCAACCTGCCAAACCGATATTTTGAGATTGTTACGTCAACAGGGAGCCGACTTGAATGTGGTTGATAATGCCGGCGAAAATGTAATTCATAAAGCGGCGAGGGGAGGATGTCACGGGTTGATTTACCTTTTGAATCAACTTGGAGTTTCGCACGAACGGCAAAACAAAGCAGGAGTTTCGCCTTTGATGATTGCAGCAGAAAATCATGATGCCCGTTCGGTTGAGGTTTTGCTGGATCTCGGAGCGCAACCGAATTTAACCGATAATCGTCGACGATCCGCGATGCACTACGCCGTGCGTTCCCTTCAGCCACTTGAAGCACCGACCGAGGAGGATCCGGATGAGGATGAAGAAGAACCCCGACCGGTAAGATGGGTGGAAGATCAGTCCGACTGGGTACGGTTACCGCTTCAGTATCCTATCCGGGCAGGGGTGTGGTCATGGCAGGGTGTTCGCGATTTTGAATACAGCCGGTTAAACCCATTTAGTCCGGATACTCCATCCGAACCATCGGTAACAAAGGTGGTGAATCTGTTACTCGAAAACGGTGCCCGGCCTGGCTTGCTGGATGAAGAATTGGTGTCTGCCGAAGAATACGCCCGTAGATTGCATCAGAAAGAAATTCTGGAATTACTGAACGACCAGGATTAGATTTCTGCATTTGGCTTGTTTTGCTCCGGGATTCGCAGGATAGATCTTTTGCTTTTATATCACAGTTTTATCATCTAAAACGTTACATACGGGTGTGAAAAATGTGTTCTGTGAATATAAAAACCGATTGCTATGTCGAAACTTAACCTGGAGATGTTTACCTCTGTTGATGCTGATGAGGAAGCAAAGCAATATCGGATACTTGCTGCATTGCAAAATAGCCGAAAGCAATTTAAAAGTAACCGGCTATATCCGGAACTTGCAGAATTAATCAATTTGCACACCACATTAACAGAACTTCAGGAAAAGTTGAATGGACTCAGAGATGAATTTCCCAAAGAGATCAAAGATCTGGATCTTGAAAACAAGCAGGTCATCTATGAAACTCTCGGTCTTGAGGAAGATCAGATTAAACCGTTACAATCACTGATTGAATGGGCTGAGCCACATATAAAAGAAGTGATTGACGAAGGAGTGGCGATCTATGAGTTTGTAAACGAACGTCTGGAGGTGGAGACGGTGGGTATTGTTCCGGGATATCTCAATGAAGGTTACTTTTTTGTTCCGGATAATACCATTCGGGAGCTAAAGCTCTATTTGTATGAGATGTCGCTATTTACAAGTACGCAGCAGCAGTATCGTTCACTTAAGACTTCCTATTTGAAGTCTGTTGAAACGACCTTTCTGGAAATGGAGCCGGGTTCCGTAAAATTGAAGCTGATGGATCAACGATCCGATTTGCCCAATCCGGCAACCTATGCTTTTAAAACGGATCTGGAATTTCCCTATGAGGAAACGATATTTCCGGTTGCCAAACGTAAGTTGATGCAGCAGTTAAGTAAAACCGGCTAAGTCTGTGGATTCAGCGGAACGATTGCAAGCGTACACCGGCTCACGCAGACAAGCTTTTGTTGGTTATTTCGAATGGTTACCTGCCAGATTTGGGTTTGGCTTCCCCGGTGCAGGCTTTCGGCGTGACCGGTAACCGAACCCTCTTGTACCGGTCGCACATGGTTGGCATTGATTTCCATGCCAACAGCGGTCTGCCGGGAAACATCGCATGTTAGCCAGGCGCCGACGGAAGCCAGGGTTTCCGCAAAAGCAACGGAAGCGCCCCCATGCAGAACGCCAAAAGGTTGATGCGTCCGGGAGTCTACCGGCATGGTACCCTTAACCTCACCGGTGGCAAGTTTGGTAAATTCAATGCCGAGGTGTTCGGCCATGTTCGGCTTTTTATTCTGGAAAAAGAGATCAACTTTATTCTGAAGTGAATCTTCGACTTCCGTTTTTTTTATTTGCATATTTCAAAAAATTAAGAAAATTCCGGTATAGGAATACGTTAATGGGATATTAAACAGAGTAACTATAAACGTTTAAGCTATATAGTGTCTTAAGGTATTTTTCTTAAACACTATACAGGGCTAAATTAAAACTATTATTAACTCGTCGATTTTATTGGTCACCTGAAAAAAATCCGGAAAAAACTTGAATTATTCTCGCCGAATGAAATTATTTATGTTTAATTAGTGATAAGCGGCCGAAGGAATAGCCAGTATACTACATATCACATCATCAAAATCTTAGAGCCATGACATACGACCCAGCAACCATAACAAGTCTTGTTGATAAGGGCCTGGCAAATAATGAAACCGGGATCATATCTTCTACCAAAAGGAAGGGAAGTTGGAAAGAAACCTCCATTGAAGAGTTTAAAACCAAGGCTAAACATCTCGCGCTGGGATTATATGCCATGGGAGTGCGAAAAGGAGACCGGGTTTCACTTCATTCGGAAAACAGCACCCAGTGGCTGATGTGCGACTATGCACTGCTTTCAATTGGAGCTGTAAATGTACCGATTTACACGACTCAGCCCGGAGATCAAATCAAATATATTCTGGAAAACTCCGAGGCCAAATTCCACATTTACTCGACTGATGACTTATTTGAATCACTGAAGCCACACTATTCTGAGATTAAAACTCTGGATGCGGTAATTACCATATTTGGAGAAGTTTCCGGAAACATCCTCTCTTTGGATTCGATTATTGAGAAGGGCAAGGAGAAAGAGGAAGAAGATCCGCAACTGTATCAAAAATTGCGGGATGAGGTAAAACCGGATGATTTAGCCTCGTTTATTTACACCTCCGGTACGACCGGGCCGCCTAAAGGTGTGATGCTTTCGCATAATAACATCGCATCAAATATTTTTGTTGCTATGGAGCGTGTTCCGTTTGATTACAAAACCGAACGCGAGCTGAAAATGCTTTCCTTCCTGCCGCTGTCACATATTTTTGAGCGGATGTTGGATTACACCTACATGCACATGGGATATCCCATTTATTACATCGAAACGCTTGATGAAATTGTAGATGATATCAAGCATGTGAAGCCGCATTTCTTTGCTACAGTACCAAGGTTGCTCGAAAAAGTTTATGCCAAGATGAAGAGCAAGCCTAACGAGCTCAGTGGCTTGCAGAAGAAACTGTTTATTTGGGCACTCAATCTTGCGGAAAAAAGGGATGTTGAACGAAATGACTCCGGCTTGAAGTACAAAATTGCCGATAAGCTTATTTTTTCCAAAATGCGTGATGCCCTCGGGGGTAATCTTATTGGAATGATCAGTGGGGGTGCCGCGCTATCACCGGTATTAATGCAGTTTTTCAACGGAATTGGCTTCTATTGCGGACAAGGTTACGGTCTGACGGAAACCTCGCCGGTAATTTCGGTAACAGACCGGCAAAATCTGCGGATTGGCTCTGTTGGTAAAGTGATTACCGGGGTAGAAGTGAAAATTGCCGAAGACGGGGAAATAGTCACAAAAGGGCCCAATGTCATGCAAGGGTACTTCAAAATGCCTGAAGCAACCAAAGAAGTACTTCAGGATGGGTGGTTGAAAACCGGCGATATTGGAAAAATTGATAAAGACGGATTCTTATATGTTACCGATCGTAAAAAGGATCTGTTCAAGCTTTCCACCGGTAAATATGTCGCACCTCAGAATATTGAGAATATGCTGGCTAACCATCCCTACATCGAACAAGCTTCGGTTGTTGGAAACGCACAGAAGTTCTGCGGAGCATTAATCGTACCGGCATTTGAGACGGTTGGCGAAAAAATCGGGGTTGACCCCAATAACAAAGAAGAGATCGCCAACAGCGATAAAGCCCGCGAGCTGATTCAAAAAGCTGTGGATGAAATCAATCCGAGTTTGGCTGAGTGGGAGCAGGTTAAAAACTTCAAGCTCATCACCAAACCTTTCACTATTGATGATGGTGAACTAACACCGACACTGAAAATGAAAAGACGGGTCATTCAGGATAAATTCAGCAAGCAAATCGAGGAAATTTATGAAGAAGAACCTGCTTAACACCGCCTATGTTTGATCCCGATTTATTAGCCGATAAGCACATTTTAATCACGGGCGGCGGAAGCGGACTCGGTCTCGATATGACCGCCCGTTTTGCCGAACTGGGTGCGACCGTATCCATTTGCGGGCGCACTCCGGAAAAGCTTGAATCAGCCCAGAAAGAGATTTTGTCGCGCTCCAAAAACGGCAAGGTATTTACCCATGCAGCGGATATTCGCGACTATGAAGCCGTCGAAAACATGGTGGCTAATCTGGAAAGTCAGGGCGGCCTCATAAATGGTTTGGTCAACAATGCTGCCGGAAATTTTCTGGCAGCATCTGAAGATCTCTCTCCCAATGCATTCAAAGCGGTCGTGGATATCGTGCTTACGGGCTCCTTCAATTGTTCAAAAATCGTTGGCAGTCGATTGATCGAGCGTGAAGAACAAGGATCGATTCTTAACATCGTAACCACATATACCCAGACGGGTTGCGCCTTTGTATTACCTTCGGCCTGTGCCAAAGCCGGTGTGGAGGCGATGACCAATTCGCTTGCCTATGAATGGGGAACTTACGGAATCCGGGTGAACGCGATTGCTCCCGGCCCGTTTCCTACCGAAGGCGCCTGGAGCCGGTTAATGCCGGATGAAAAATCCGAGCAGGCTTATAAATCACGCATCCCTTCCGGTCGTTATGGAGAGAAATGGGAACTCAGCAATCTTGCGGCTTTCGTCATATCGGACCTCGCACCTTATATGACCGGCAGCACCATCCCCATTGACGGAGCCGAACGGTTAAATGCCGGGCAATTCAATTTTATCGCACAGCTTGCACCTCGCGATCAACTCAAGCAAATGTTTCAACAAATGAAATCAAAAAGCAGTAAATGATTGTATTCGCACTTGCGACGATTTTCGCAGTCACTTCCGATTCAGAGCCTACAGATACCATCATAGACGCCTTTCCCGATGAAATGAACGGTCTGCAAACAGATGCTCCGTTGATTGAACATGATGAAGAAGATCCCGATTATATCCTTCGAGTTACGCAAATCTTTTACGATATAGACGGTACTCATCTTCAATTTGAATGGTCCAATCACAACGCAAACCCCGATCATTTTCAACAAGAAGTTGATCAGCTCCCCTCTTTTGATCCTCCTGATTACATACCCGGCGAACTTGCCGAACTGCCGATTGGAATTAACAGGGAAGACGACTCGATAAATTTTGGTTTTTATTTTGAAGATATTAACGCCGTCTTCACGGTTGAGGCAACAGCCGAAGACGGAGATATTCGGGATGAGTTCATTGGCAGAGGCATGGAAAAACTGGATTTAGAAAAACTCCTGGATTGGGAAGGATTTTCTGAGTGAGTTAAGGTTGCCTTACGACGTAGAGGCTCCAATCCTTCCTTTTATTCATCTACCACTGTGATAGGATCAAATAACTATTCTGATCATTCAGCTGCATTTTTATTCGGTGAAGGAGTACCGAATTTTGTACCTTATAAGACTGTCACACAGTAAAATTCCCGCGTTTAAACGAAGCAATCTTATTTTTTTATGGCAGCTCGCATTATACGGATAATATTAATTCTGCTGGTTCCGGTTATCCTGATTTTCATTTCTTCAAACTGGATCCTTGACTGGCTGTGGCTGAGTGAGGTTGGCCATCCCGAAGTATTCCAGGTTCTGCGTGGCACCCAGGTTATGTTGTTCCTTGGAGCTTTGCTGATTGGTGGTGCCTATCTGGTCTTCAACTTTCGGTATCTGGCGAAAAAAATCGGCACGATCAACCTGGTCGATACGCCGATGGACAATCTCAATATTTCTATCCCACCGGAAAGGCAAAAACGCTGGATAACAAACTTTTTTACCGGGGTAGCGCTGTTCTTTTCGTTGATTTTTGCTCTCAGCATTGTCACCCAATGGGATTATCTGCTGCGCTTCATTTGGGGACAATCATTTGGAGAAACCGACCCGCTCTTCAACAGAGATATCGGGTTTTACATGTTTCAGCTGCCATTTATAAATGTGCTTCAAAGCTCTCTCAGTGTGATTGCTTTCCTCACCACTATGCTGACGGTGTTGGTTTATGTGTTTACCGATCAGATCAGTGCTAAACCGGGACAGGGGTTCCGGGCTAACCCTACTGCGTTGCTCCACGTTAAGCTTAATGCCGCGTTCTGGCTACTCATGGTTGCTGCAGGGTTTTATTTATCACGCTATGATCTGTTGTTCCGCGGAGATGGTCTTCTTTTCGGTGCCGGCTATACCCATGTAAATATTGAGCTTCCCGCCATTTGGGTAGCGACGGTGCTAACTGCCGCCTTAGCCGTATTGCTGTTGGCAGGTCGCAAAGCAAGTTTAATGAAACCGGTAATAGGCCTCGCCGGATTGATTATTCTCACGCTCATCGGGGGCCGGCTGATCTTACCGTCCGCCGTACAACAATTTCAAGTTGATCCGAACGAACTTGAAATGGAGCGACCGTTTATTGAAAACAACATCGAAATGACCCGCATGGCTTACGGTGTAGATGATATGCGGGAAGTCAATTATTCCGCCGAAGACACCCTTCGGGCAGACGATATTCGTGCCAATCAGGAAGTGATCCAGAATATCCGGCTTTGGGATCCGAGACTTTTGATTCAAACCTATCGGCAGCTTCAGGAAATACGCCCTTACTACCAGTTCAATTCGGTTGATATTGATCGCTACAGAATCGACGGGCAAAAAGAACAGGTGATGTTAGCGGCGCGAGAGCTTGTGCCGCGGTTGCCCGCCGAGTCGGATACGTGGGTTAACCGCCATTTACAGTTTACGCATGGGTTCGGACTGGCCATGAGTCCGGTCAACCGTACTAACCGTCAGGGAGAACCCTTGATGTATATTCGGGACCTTCCCCCGGTGAGTCGTTCCGGCCTTGAAGTAGAAAACCCGGCGATCTATTACGGTGAGCAAAGCGGACCTTACTACATCGTAAATACCGATGCCGAAGAATTGCACTATCCTTCAGGTGATGGAAATGTCTACCATCACTATTCCGGTGAAGGAGGAATTGAAATCAGCAGTTGGATGCGGCGCTTTTTATTTGCCTGGGAGAAGGGTGATATCAATATCCTGCTATCAGATGATATCAATCCGGATAGTCGAATCCAGATGTGGCGTGGGGTTCAGGAGCGTATTGAAAGAATCAGTCCGTTTCTCACCCTGGATGATGATCCCTATCTGGTGAAGCACAACGGTCGGCTTGTCTGGATACAGGATGCTTACACGACTTCATCCCGATTTCCATACTCCCGCCCGCATGAGGGGAAAAATTATATCCGAAATCCGGTCAAAATTGTCGTAGATGCTTATGAAGGTTCGGTTGATTACTACGTTGTGGACGATGATGATCCGGTGATACAACTCTATATGGATATTTTTCCGGATATGTTTACTCCCGCCGAAGAAGCACCGGAAGGGTTGGATGAACATTTCCGGTATCCCTCCAACATTTTTGAAGCTCAGCTCGAAATTTACAACCGCTATCACGTAACCGATCCGCGGGTCTTTTATAATGATGAAGACCGCTGGGCTCGACCCAATGAGCAATATGCCGGCCGTCGCCAGTTGATGGAACCGTACTATGTTCTGGGCAGTCTCCCGGATGAAGAGGTAGATGAACTGGAGTTTATGTTAATCAGTCCGGTGACTCCGCGGGAGCGGAATAACATGATTGCCTGGATTGCGGCAAAATCTGATCCGCATAATTACGGCGAACTGGTGACCTACAACCTGCCCAGGGAAAGGTTAATCTTCGGTCCGTCACAGATTGAAGCCCGGATCGATCAGGATCCTGAAATTTCAAGGCAAATAGCGTTGTGGGATCAGCGCGGCTCGCGGGTAATTCGCGGAAACCTGTTGATTGTGCCGATAGAAAATTCCTTCATGTATGTGGAGCCGGTTTTTCTCCTGGCGGATGAAGATGACATTCCGCAATTGCAACGGGTCATCGTGGCTGTGGGTGAAGAAATCTCCATGCAGCCCACCATTGAAGCTGCCATGGTAGACCTTTTCGGCGATGATGCTGATTTTGTCGATCCGGATGTGGAAGTTGAAGCGCCCCTTGCGGAGGCCGATCTCGAAGAAATGGCCGATCCGGAAGCTGCTCTTGAAGAGGAGATGCAGCAAGCTCAAGTGCCGGTTCAGGAAGTGGACATGGATCAGCTTGAAGAAATTCGCGAGTTGTGGAACGAGCTACGCCAGGCTATGCAGGATGGAGATTGGGCACGCTACGGTGAGCTCCTCGAGCAGATGGATCAGAAAGTGAATGATTAAAGAGATTTCCAGTGACAGATTTTATTTGCCGCGGATTTACACGGATTGAACGCGGATTTTACATGTTGATATTTCAACAACATAGCCAAGGTTCTTTCTGGTTAATAATTGAAGAAATTGTCAATCTTCAATTTTCTATTGAATTGATTTACCTGTCACCTCGACAATAGTACACCGGTACGGGGGATTAAGACCTCGAAATGACGGGCTAAGCTACTGAATCATAGCCACATAAAATCCGCGAAAATCCGCGGCTAAAAACAACTGTCACTGTCAAAATTCGATCAATCCCTCAATGAGGTCTGCGAAATCTTTTTTGCGCATTTCGGCGGCCTCTTTAATTTCGCTGTGATCCAGCTTGGCTTTGGTGATGCCGGCTGCTTTGTTGGTAATCAGGGAAATACCGAACGGATCCATGCCCAGTCGTAAGGCTTCCAGAAGCTCCGGGGCCGTTGACATCCCCACCGAGTCTCCGCCCATAATGCGGAAAGCGCGAATTTCAGCCGGAGTTTCGTAGCTGGGACCCTGAGCATAAAGGTAAGTCCCCTGCTGAATAGATATGCCGAGCCGGCAAGCGACGTTTTTTGCCCGTTCAACCCAGTGGTCGGGTTTGTAGCGGAAGAATTCCCTGCCATCAGATGTAGTGAACAGCACACTTCCGGGATTGAGCAAATCATCAATCAACATTAAATCTCCAACGCTGAAGCGCAGGTTGATTCCTCCGGCAGCGTTGGAAATGAAAATACTACGAGCTCCCATCTCTCCCGCAATACGGACCGGAAGCAGCGTTTGATCAAGCGTATACCCTTCATAGCGGTGGAAACGCCCGGCGAAGGCAAGTATCTGTTTCCCTCCGACAATCCCACGGTATAATGCCCCTTTATGCCCGACTACGCTGGTCCCGTGCATTCCCGGGATTTCATCATAAGGGATCGTCTCAGCCTGTTGAATACGATCGGTAAAATCCCCGAGACCGGAACCCAGAATTACGGCAGCTTCAACATCATCCCAACCTTTCTCATGCAGAAAAGCGGCTATTTGACCGGGTTCATTTGGCGACTGTTGGTTCATACGTAATCGGTTTTATCCCATATCCTTTTTGTTCATCATAACCATCCAGCTTTACAATGGGATTGTTGGTACCGTGATAAAATAGTAAATGATATCGTTCTTCCCATGCCTGTCGCGTAATCTTCTCCCGCATCTCCATGCTGGCCTTCCCGTCGTAGTCATACTTCGCGTTGTACTTGCGGTTTACCGATCCGCTGGATCCGAGAACATCACCGGCCATGACAAATTTGGAATCATCCTTACTAAACCAAAGCGCGAGACTGTAGGGAGTATGTCCGCCAATGACTTCTATATTAATTTCGGGAATTGGGTTTTCACTGTCGTATACGAAATGAAAATCTGCCCGGGCATTGATGAAATTGACAAATTCAGAAAGCAGAGGCGTATCCTCGTTGTCCCCGTATTTTTGAAGGGTTTGGTTCCACTCGAACTCGTGGGTGTAAATGCATGCATCGGGAAAAGTTAACTCCCAATGGCCGTTCTCGCGGTGTGCAAGACCACCGATGTGATCGTAATGGAGGTGGCTTAAAAAAATATCGGTGATGTCGTACTCTGTAAGATCGTGTTCCGCAAGGTAGTCACATAAAAGCTTTCGATGATCGTGGGGACCAAAAGGACCCAGGCCGGTATCAATGAGAATATTGCGGTTGGGGGTAGTAATCAAAAAAGGGTTTATGGATACTTTGAGGGCACCTTTTTCAGCCCGGTCTTCCGGGTTGATGGGTTTCATTTTTTTATCCCGTCCTATTGAGAAAGTGCCTTCATAAAGCGGGTAGCACTTAATAGTTTCGTTACTCATAGTAAATAAATTCCGGATTTCAATAACTTTTGATGGTTCTACTCGAGAATGCACGTAGCAAATTTATCAAACGGATACACCATGAAAAGCGGCCTGAAGGATGTATCGTTTCCGCTATTCGCTATCTTCTTCTTTCTTCTCCTCGTGCTTCTCGTATGCGTTGATGATATCTCTGACTAACTTATGCCGCACCACATCCTGCTCATCGAGATATACGAACGAAATACCTTCGACATCCTTGAGAATTTGCTGAATAGGAGCAAGTCCGGAGGTTTGTTTTTTGGGCAGGTCGGTTTGGGTGATATCTCCGGTGATGATTGCGCGGCTTCCGATACCCAAACGGGTCAGAAACATCTTCATCTGGATTTGTGTGGCGTTTTGCGCCTCATCCAGTATCACAAAAGCATTGTTGAGCGTACGCCCCCGCATGTAGGCAAGAGGGGCAATTTCGATAATATTTTTGGTAAGATTGAGCTGAAGCCGGTCGAAATCGATCATTTCTTCCAGAGCATCATAGAGCGGACGCAGGTAGGGGTCGATTTTTTCTTTAAGGTCACCGGGAAGAAATCCAAGGCTTTCACCGGCTTCCACCGCCGGACGTACTAGCACTATCTTTTTGACATGCCGTTCTTTCAGCGCGCGGACAGCCAGGGCAACGGAAGTGTAGGTTTTACCGGTACCGGCCGGACCAATAGCAAACAGAACATCATTTTGGGATGAATGCTCCACGATCTTTTTCTGACCCGGTGTTTTGGCACTTATCGGTTCACCCGCATGGGTGTGAATAATGGCTTCCTCAGGCTGATAAAGCTTTTTATCCAGAATCTCATCGCTTTTGCGGAGAGCAATGAGGGTATCAATATCTTTAGCTGTTATATCCTGGTTCCGGCGTGCCATCCGGATGAGTTCTTCAACGACGGCCTTAATGTCAGTGAACTCCTGCTCACTCCCTTTGATTTTAATCTTGTTACCCCGGGCCGTGATTTTGACGTTCGGGTAGGATTTTTCAATTCTGTCGATTAGCTCGTCATTCAACCCGTAAACTGCGACGGGATCGACACCTTCAATGTCTATGTAGTTTTCGGTCAATGTGGAATCTGTAGCTTTTTTGTTGTTCAATAAGCAGGTTGTTAACGTTCAAATCGTTGTCATTATTCCGGTAGATCAAACCACAGGCCTTAGTGCACGTTCAGCGTTTTTTCGCATTTTGCCGATAGTGTCGGCGATAGAGTCTGTTTTGAAAACGGCACTACCAGCAACCAGCACATCGGCTCCGGCTGCGATAATCCTTTGCGTGTTATCTAAATTGACGCCTCCGTCGACTTCAATCAGAAATGGATGTCCGCTGCTGTTGCGCATCCGGGATAACTGTTCGATGCGATGCAGACTCTCCTTAATAAACTTTTGTCCGCCAAAACCCGGATTCACACTCATCACCACAACGATATCGACCATGTGGAGGATGGGGTCCAGTTCAAACACGGGAGTGCCGGGATTGATCGCCACACCGGCTTTGCATCCGCTTTGATGAATCATTTGCAAAGCGCGGTGTAAATGCGGGGTCGCTTCACAATGAATGCTGATCTGATCCGAACCGGCTTTGGCAAAGGCATCGATATACTTTTCGGGATCTGATATCATAAGATGCACATCCAGAAAAGCATCCTGCCGGGTGCGTGCCGCTTCTACGATCATCGGACCATAACTGATGTTGGGCACAAAGTGGCCATCCATCACATCACAATGCAGCCAGTCTGCTCCGCCATCCATGGCCTCGTCGATGTGTTCGCCGAGGCGGGTAAAATCAGCAGACAAAATCGAGGGAGCAATCAGTGGTTCGGGTCGTTTCACGTATTCAGTTAATTTGGTGAAGGATTAAAGAGAGCACCGATTATAGCCGTCATTCCCATGGAAATCAATAAGGATTATGGGTCATTATTGGTCGTCAATATCAAGGGTATCGGGATCCACATCGGTCGTATCGACAATGACGCCTTCTTCTACCTCGTCATCCTCATCCGCGGGTTGTTCAGACACCACCAGATTGATTTCGGTTCCTTCGCGAATACTGTCCTGATCGGTCGGAGAGTAGGACAAAACGATATTAGGCTCCACATCCGCCCTTTCCTGAAACTGAATCGCCCCGACCATAAGATCTGAATTCTGAAGTTCAGCCTGTGCTTCGCTGAGCCGAAGTCCTTCAATCTCCGGCATTTGAATCAACCGGCCGCCTAAGCCGTCGCTGATAACAAGATCGATGGTAGCTCCACGGTTGACTTCACGGCCGGCAGCAACCGACTGCTCTAATACCGTATTTTGGAACCGCTCGGATTCGTAATTGATATTGCCGACCCGTAAGCCTTTGTTTCGCAGCTGAATTTCGGCATTACGCAGCGATAAGTTGGATAAATCCGGCACTTCAATCATCTCACTTTCCGCATCATTAATAGTTAAGTAAATGCGGCGATTCGGCTTAACCAAGTTTTCACCTTCCGGACTCTGGTCTACCACATAATCAGCAGGAAAGGCTTCATGAGCACGGCTGCCTTCAATTTCGAACCGAAATCCGTGAGCAAGCAGCGTTTCTTCGGCTTCTTCAATGCTCATGTGGGTAACATCGGGTACGGTTACGCCTTCGCTGTGATTGGTATACACCGGCATGATCAGCCGGTCAACGGCGAAGATCGCACCGGCGCCGACGATCATCAGTGAGAGGATGAAAATGTAAACTTTCGGATCTGTAAGAATTGCTTTCATGTTCTTAAATTACAAATCAGTAGGGATTTTAGCCTGCATTATTCACAAATTTTTGCAGTTTTGTTTTATCATCTTGTCATTCAATTTCTTATGCCAGAAAAGATCATAAACTTGATACCATTTGTTTTAAAACACTGCGAAAATTACCCGTGGGCTACGTTGTCCCGGAAATGGTTTGCTCAACGTATTTTGATACGTTTCCGCCACCATTTCCGTGACGCCTTACCCACAACTAATTTTCTTGGTGAATAAAGCAGGCTAGAAACGGTAGTCAAGAGTGATCTTCGGACCTTCGTCTACAGAAAACGATGATTCAAGCCGAGTGTTTCGTAGTTGCCCGACAAAAAGTGCATCGATGGCCGCAACGAAGTGATTCAGTACAAGTAAGTTGATCATATTTCGCGCAACCCGCAAATCGTAGTTAAATTGATGGCCGATATCGGCGTGTTCCAGCCACATTTCTGACATGAACAATTGATCCAGCTCCAGGTTCAAGCCTTGATCCCAATCTTTCCAGCCTCCGCCGTATTGAAAGTACTTGCTGATTAATTCATAATATTGCTGGGAACCAAAAGGTTCGAGGTGATGAGAAAACGGATTTTGATTGTCTTCCTGATAGTATCGCGTGCTGCGTTCCAGCTCGTTTAAACGCTGGCGGTTCACAATAGCCCATTCTTTCTCATAATTTCCAAAGCGGGGTCCTTCGGTGATTTCATCTTCATATCCTTCATTGGCAAGGTCGCGAAGGTCAAAGGATTCATCGGTAAAACGCTCGTTATAATCCACCAGCCACTCTGCATATTGAACAACGCTCCAGTTATCATGGGCGTAATCCTGGTATAAACGTTCTCCGCTGCGGCCTTCTCTTTCCTTCCAGATAAAAACTCCAATAGCGGTGGCTTCAACGGCTGCAAAAACGGCGGTTTTCCACCATTGCTGGTTTGCAGCCTGCCCAAGGCCCGGAACAAGGGCGGATGATAAAAACAGATAGCCCGGTCTTTCGGCAATTTGGTCAAGGAAGCCGGAATTCTGATCGGTTTGCCCATCGGCAAAAGTGGAATAGCCGATATGTTGCGGACCAGGGAGAATGGAGCTATAGCGAAGTGATTCCAGGCTTAGCTCTGGATCATTATCCGGTTTAAAATCTGCAAATTCGCCATCCGAATGTAGAATTTCGTTCTTTCGCTCTGTTGACGGAAACTGAGCAAAACTCTGCATGGAAAAGCATAGGGTTATCAGAATAACCATAAATGAATTAACGCTGATCTTCAAAAGTGCCATCATAAATCAAAATCGAAGAGTAATCCCACATTAAACATTAATTCTCTGCCGTATTCTATCTGGTTAGATTCACCGGAAGTCAGAAATTCATCGGGCAGCGAGAGGGTAAATTGATTGAACCCATAAGCTCCGCTGATAAAAAAACGGGTCGGCATCAGGTAATAGGAGTTAAGACTGAATCGCAACTCCGCACCGGCTCCGGTTTTGATATCATCACCTATTCCAAGGGGGCCGCCCCAGCCATTGCCGGCTTCAACAAAAAAGCGGGCAAAAATTTTATCCGCCGTAAAACGATTAACCTGCCGCTCGATATTGGTTCTGATCGGAAGAAACCAGGAAAGCTGACTGTAGGCCGTAGTCGTTCCACCGAGTGAATAAAACGGATAACTCCGCATTCCGGGGAATCCCCCGATATAATCAGTAAAAAAATACTCGTCCAGATCACTGAAATAGGTGAAAAACCTTGAGTTTATGGCAAAGGTTTGATCAGCCCATCGAAATCCATAGCGGAGATCCAGTTCTACGCTGTGATTATCAAAATAGTCGTACTCCGGCACGAGCGCTCCATCCCTGACCGTATAGTTATCGAGCAACCGACTGGGTTGGTAATTATACCTTACCTCTGAATTGATCCCAAGCGGTGCGATATCGCTGTGCCGGTAAGGCATTTCTGCTTCAAGATGCCATGCAGCAGAAATGGTGTTGCCAATAAAATATCTTGAGGTCGTTCCGGATACCTCTTGCTGAAACTCTTCCATGAAAAACGACTCGGTGCTTACCCGGTAGGGGCTGTGGCGATAGGTGAGCTCAATCAGGTTGGCTCTGTCGAGCTTGCTCATAAGCTGAACTTCCACCTCAAACATGTCGTAGGCAATATCGGTATGTGTCGTATCCGGCATGCAACCGGTACAAGGGAAATCTTCAACCGACAACCCATCGGGTACATTGCGCCTGATGTTAAATCCGGATACCGAAATGGTGGGGTTCCAGCGGCTTTCCAAAAATGGCAAGCCGGTATATTCCACCGTAAGAAATGCGTCCCGGTCCAGATTGACCAGCCTCGAAGGAGAGAAAAAGTCACCGATACCATCGGAACCTCTGGAGCCGGGTCCGAGTAAAATCCCCCCGAAAAAACTGAATCGCTCCCGCATTTCCCTGGAAGAGACGTATCCGCCGACTTTACTGTCTCTCCACAAATTTTGTCCGAGCCGGCCGAATTGACCATTTGTCAGCAGCGACCGGTTGGTACCGTATTGCTGAGTGTAATTGTCAAATCGAAGTACCGGCATGAAACTGAAGGAAGTGAAGGTTTCATCGTAGGCGTACAACTGCCGGTCGGAGGTTTGTCCGCGTGTAGGGATTTCGAAGCCGTACCGGCCCGTATCGGCATAGGCGTGGGCCTGCGTTCCAAGTGATGATAGATCGGTATCATCAAAACGGTTGAAGTTAAAGGGAGAGCCCTGCTCGAGCCGGTTTTCAGTAGAAAAACTGGTTGGATTGTTGCTTCGTGAGGGAATATTCACGGAGGCAAGTAAGCCTTCCTGTAGCGACATTGAAGCGATTCGGTACCCTTCAGAATGATAGGAAGCGTAAACCAGTTGATCATCTTCGGTATAGGGCATAAAAGCACCACCGATTACATCGGTAACTTGCTCGGTTTGCCCATCTTCCAGGGATTTGCGATAAATATTGAAAATACCGGTCAGGTCTGAGCTGAAGTACAAATACTCGCCGGATGCATCCACATAAGGGTCGCGGAAATCAGCGTCTTCGGAAGCGAGTACTTCTGTCAATTCCGGGTCGGTGTCAAAAGGATGAAACCGGTAAACTCCCCTGTGACTGAGGTCGCTGTACGGAATGTAAATGGTTAGCCCCTCCGGGTGCCAGGCCGGTTCATAGAGCTGTTCGCCGTGGTCGAACGTGTGGGCGGTATGAAGGGAGTCCTGCTCGGTATTGTAGAGCACCAGATTGGAGGAGCCGTCTTCAATTTGCATCGCCGCAATCCATTTGCCGTCCGGGCTCCAGGTTGGGTGGGTGAGGCGTTTATCTTCGGTGACTTGAGTTTCCTCATCCTCTTCACGGTCAAAAATGTAAAGGTCCCGATAGTTTTCGCCGTATCGGTTAAGCCCGTGTTTGCTGTAAACAAGCGAATCACCTGAGGGAGAAAAATCCCAGGAATGATTAATGCGGAAAAGCTCATTGGAGCTGCTGTGGCACATCATGCCCGGCCCGTGTTCGTGATCATGCTGCTCGTGATGCTCTGAAGCAAGCAGAGGACCGAGATCCAGCTCGGCAGTTTGCTCATCATCTTCGCTTTCGATCACCAGTGAAGTGATGCCATCCGGCCGGCCACGGTTGGTGATGAATCCGATTTCGGACCCGTCCGGACTGTAGCGCGGATAGAAATTGTAATGGCCGTCTTTTTCAATGAACTCTGCCGGGGTTTCCCGGACATTGTTGATTTGCTGCTCGTAATTGCTTTTCAGCTCGGAAATCCATTTTTCGTAGACCACGGTGCCTTCTTCACCGGTTGCACGTTCGATGGCCCGGTCGACATTGTGTAAGCGCCGATCGGTAAACTCCCTGGTAATATCCGGAATGATACCCGGCCCGAAACGGTCAGCAAGGTGCCGGGTGAAACTGAAGCCCATGTTATACACCAACTCCCGCTCCAGAGCATTTTTTGAGCTGAAGGTTCCCATAGCCTCCAGGCTGTGTTGGTTTTCATCCAGAATGCGGGTTCGGAGGATCATATCCCTAAAACTGTCCCAGTCGTCGTAGTCAATATCGCGGGTCATGTATTGTGCGGTGCCTTCGGCAAGCCAGGCAGGCATGGTGATGGTGGCGAAAGGATAGGAAATGAAGGCCGATGGAAAATCATACAAAACATCGGGGCGGCGGACTTCATCGTAGGATAGCCATTGCAGGTACGACATGGTGTGCCGCCTGCTGGATTTCATGGAAGTTTGCAGCTGGACGATATGGACAAACTCGTGGGTGATCACATTTCGCATCCAGTTGTGGGTGCCGCGAAGTGGAGTGTCGAGGGCCGGCAGCCAGATTTCTATTTTGTTATCAAAAAAGAAGGCGGCTCCGTTGCCGTAATCCTCACGATCGAGCAAAACGATGCTGATTT
>SLJN01000367.1 GCA_007135115.1 Balneolales bacterium | reverse complement strand
TGATTTCTCACAGGTTAAAAAACTCTATAACCCCCTCTTGCAGGATCGCTTTAAAACATCAATATTAAGCCCATCACGACTTGACTGATTCTAACAGTTCACAATCATAAAAACCGCTTCCTATGTATAAAGTTTTATTAATGATGCTTGGGTTGAGCCTTCACGCTTGTACGGCGATCGGTGCAACCGCTACTTACGAAGATGATGATGAATGGGATGTAAATGATCCCTATGAAAATATTAAAACCGAAGAGATTGAGTACACCGTTGATGAGGGTACCTGGATGAATTTAGATGTAAGTCCCGACGGTGAGGAAATTGTATTCGATTTACTGGGAAACCTCTATATCATGCCCATAGACGGCGGTGAGGCGACCCCGTTAAGAGAATACCACGCCTATGAGGTGCAACCGCGATTCAGCCCGGATGGAGAACAGATTTCTTTCACCAGTGATAAAGGCGGGGGTGATAATATCTGGGTGATGGATCGTGATGGCAGCAACGCCAGGCAAGTCACACATGAAGACTTTCGCCTTTTGAACAATGCGGCATGGACTGAGGATGGCGAGTATCTGATTGCCCGAAAACATTTTACATCACGCCGATCATTAGGTGCGGGTGAGCTTTGGAAGTATCATAAAACCGGTGGATCAGGAATACAATTGGTTGAGAGAATGAATGATCAGCAGGATTTGGGCCAACCCTTTCTGTCACCGGATGGTGATTATGTGTATTACAGTCAGGATGTGTATCCGGGTGGAATGTTTCAGTATGATAAAGATCCCAACTCGCAGATCTATGTCATTAACCGTTACAACCGGGAAACCGGCGATACCGATCGCATAACCGGCGGACCGGGCGGTGCGATTAGCCCGACAATTTCCCCGGATGGCGATAAAATGGCATTTATCAAGCGAGTCCGAGAAAAAACGGTGCTGTATATCCGCGATCTGGAAACTGGTGAAGAATGGCCGATTTACGATGATTTAAGCCTCGATCAGCAAAACGCCTGGGCGATTTTTGGTCCTTATACCAATTTCAACTGGACCCCGGACGGCGATCATCTGATTTTTTATGCGGACGGACAAATCCGACAGCTTGAGGTGGATTCCTACGATGTTGAAGCCATCCCTTTTGAAGCCAATGTTCGACAGACCGTAGCTGAGGCAGTTCAATTTGAGCACGACCCGGCTCCGGATACTTTTGATGCCAAAGCTATCCGGCAAGCACAAACCTCACCCGACGGGAATACCTTGATTTTCAACGCAGCCGGATACCTTTGGGAAAAAGATCTGCCCGATGGCGATCCGCAGCGCCTTACCGACAGCGACGATGTGCTTGAGTTTGAGCCCTATTTTTCTTCAGATGGTAACTATCTCCTTTATGTGACCTGGCACGATGAAGAAAAAGGAGCCATCCACCGTAAAAATCTGAATACCGGTGATACGGAACAATTGACCGATGAAAAAGGCATTTACCGCAAGCCGCGTTTTAATCCGGAGAATGACCAAATTGTTTACCGAAAAGAATCCGGTAATAGCCATCAGGGGCAGGTTTACGGGGAAAATCCAGGTATTTATACCATGGATGCTGATGGCAGCAATGCCGAAAAAGTGATGGACAGCGGTTCCAATGCCCGTTTCAATGCCGATGGAGATCGCATTTTTTATCAAACCGGCGGATGGCCGAACCATCAGTTCAAAAGTGTAGACTTAAATGGCCATGATGAACGAGATCACTTTCAGTCTGAATATGCCAACAACTTCGTTCCCAGCCCGGATGGCAAGTGGATAGCTTTCAACGAGTTGTTTAGGGTTTATATCGCACCGATGCCGAGAGTTGGCAGTGACATTACCTTGACCTCCAATACCCAGGCGATTCCGGTTACACATGTAGCCGAAGATGCCGGTATCAGCCTGCATTGGTCTGAAGATAGCGATGAACTTCACTGGACGCTGGGTAAAGAATACTTTTCGGTCTCCCTTGATGAAGCTTTTGATTTCCTGAATGAGGGAGGCGAAGGTAACCTGCCACTCGGCGACAGCGAAGGTATTGATATAGGGCTGGAACTCGAAACCGATAAACCCGATGGTATCGTGGCGATCACCAATGCCCGGATCATTACGGTAAATGAGGATGATGAGGTCATCGAAGACGGCACCGTGGTTGTACGGGATAATCGTATCGAAGCGGTTGGAGAATCCGGTGATGTTGACGTCCCGGATAACGCTTACGTTAAAGACGCCGAGGGGAAAACCATCATGCCGGGACTGGTTGATGCTCACGCACACATTGGAAATTTCCGTCACGGCTTGAGCCCCAACCAGCAGTGGGAGTATTTCGCCAATCTGGCGTACGGTGTTACAACCGCTCATGACCCCTCATCCAACACCGAAATGATTTTCTCCCAATCGGAGATGGTACGAGCCGGGCACATGGTAGGTCCGAGAATTTTCTCCACCGGCAGGATTATATACGGTGCTGAAGGGGATTTCAGAGCGATCATTAACAGTCTGGAAGATGCAAAATCGCATCTGCGGCGCACCAAAGCTTTTGGCGCGTTTACGGTGAAGAGTTATAATCAACCGCGGCGGGATCAGCGCCAGCAGGTAATGGAAGCCGCGCAGGAGCTTGGTATAATGGTGCATCCGGAGGGTGGATCAACCTACACACACAACATGTCCATGATAATGGACGGCCACTCCGGCATTGAGCACAACATCCCGATTTATCCGGTTTATGACGATGTAACCACACTTTGGAGAAACAGTGAAACTGGCTATACGCCTACCCACGTGGTGAATTACGGTAGTATTCGCGGCGAAAACTACTTCTATCAGAATACCAATGTATGGGAGAAAGATCGTCTGTTGAATTTCACGCCGAGATCGGTCGTTGACCCGCTTTCCAGGCATCGCATGAAGATTCCTGATGAAGAGTATGAGCGCGGCCATATCATGAGCGCCGAAAAATCAAAAGCACTGTTTGATGAGGGCGTCAATGTGAATATGGGTGCCCACGGGCAGATGCAGGGTCTTGCGGCACATTGGGAGATGTGGATTTTTGAGCAGGGTGGTATGACACCGCTCGAAGCGATCCGTACCTCCACCTACAATGGTGCTAATTATATCGGCATGGCCGACCATCTTGGCTCCATTGAGGAGGGTAAGCTGGCTGATCTCATTGTAATTGACGGAAATCCGGATCAGGATATTCGGGATTCGGAGTATGTCAGCTATACCATGATCAACGGCCGTCTCCATGAAGCAGAGACCATGAATGAAATCGGAAATCACCCGACTGAGCGGATGCCGTTCTGGTGGGAACAGACCGAGCGTGGTGAGAAGTTTGACTGGCACATGCACAGCGAGGGCAACACTTTGCCGGCTGGTGAGCAGTGTATTTGCACCGGCCAAATGCATTCGCATAATTAGTGTATTGGGAAAGTGAGGAATTAAGGAATTGAATTTTTGATTTTGCCTATAGGAGTGCTGAAGGCAGTTCAAGGTTTAAAAGGTTCAAAGTTCAATTGTGCTTGGTGGCAACAATTTTGTTCACTCTAAGCACGCAACCTTAATCCCTGATTTACCTTAATTACCTATTGGCTACAAAATCCCCCGGAGTATTGCTACTTCGGGGGATTTTAGTTTTAATCCCGTTATAACCGGTTTTTAAGCAGATCATGTATGTTGATTCATCTTCGCATATATGGGAGGCTCAACGATTTCATACCTAAAAAGCATCGTTATCAACCCTTCCATCGGGAGATTCCGGAAACGACTTCCGTAAAAGATTTGATTGAGGGTTGCGGAATACCACATACGGAAATAGATCTCATTCTGCTGAACAGTGATCCTGTAGGTTTTGACACACGGGTTGAAGATGGTGACCAGGTGAGCGTTTATCCGGTGTTTATGGAAATCGATATTCCCGCAGATAAACGTTTGCAAAGGTCTCAACTCAAGGATCCGAAATTTCTGGTGGATGTCAATCTGGGTCGATTGGCCAGGTATCTCCGGCTGGCAGGCTTCAATACCGCATATCGAAATGATGCATCAGATCCCGAGTTGATCGAGCAGTTGTTGAAGGAAGATCGCGTTTTACTCACACGTGATCTCAGGCTACTAATGCATAATGCCGTTCAGACGGGATATTTAGTAAGGTCGGATCAACCACAAATTCAACTGCAGGAAGTTTTTGACCGGTTTAACCTATATTCTCAGCGGGCGCCGTTCACCCGTTGCAGTCATTGTAATCATCATTTGTCGAAAGTGGATAAAACGGAAGTAGAAGAGAGGCTGCTGCCAAAGACCAAAAAATATGTGGATGATTTTGCTCAATGTTCCCGATGCGGTAAGGTATATTGGTCAGGGTCTCATTTACAGCGTTTAGAGCCTGCTATACAGAAATTGTTACTGGATGATTAAAGTCGCAATGATATTTTGTTGTAACACAAGGTAGAACAAACAAAATCAGGATGTGAAATGGCACTAAAATCAAGAATTAAGACCCTACTGGAACGGGAAGATACTCGCGCAGGCCGGATTTGCAATTTGTTCATCAAAGGATTGATCCTCTTGTCGCTGATCAGTTTTTCGGTTGAAACCTTACCCGACCTCGATGCGGAAGTCAAAAAATGGCTGGGTTATTTTGAGGTGGTGATCGTCGTGATTTTTACGGTGGAGTATCTGCTACGGGTTTATGTGGCTGACAGCAAACCGGGGTTTATATTCAGTTTCTATGGTATCATAGACTTAGTGGCCATATTGCCGTTTTATCTGGCTGCGGGTCTGGATTTGCGGTCCATCCGGATATTCCGATTGTTGCGATTGCTGCGAATGCTAAAGTTTACACGATACAATCAAGCCCTGGATCGACTTGCAACAACTTTTCGCTCTATTCAAACCGAATTGATCGTCTTTGGAATGATTACGCTTGCGGTGTTATATGTTGCCGCTACCGGCATCTACTATTTTGAGAACCCGGCTCAACCTGATCACTTTGAATCCATATTCCACAGCTTATGGTGGGCGGTAGCAACACTAACAACGGTGGGTTATGGCGATGTTTATCCCATCACTATTGGAGGAAGATTTTTTACATTTATCATCCTGATGATAGGTCTTGGCTTGATCTCTGTACCAACCGGCTTGATTGCATCAGCTTTAACTAAGACCATCTCCGGTGAAGATGATGCTTAATTGAATTATTGATGCAATCAGGAAGAACGAACCGTTTCTTTGGCAACCACATCAAATTCGAGTCCGTCACTTCCGGCTTTAATGGTGACGGAGCCGCCTTTCTGTAATTTGCCGAAAAGCATTTCGTCAACAAGCGGGTTCTTCACGTGTTCCTGAATCACCCGTGCCATGGGGCGGGCACCGAATGCCGGATCATAACCTTTATCCGCCAGCCAGCGGATGGCAGAGTTTTCAAGCTCGAGCGTCACTTTTTTAGCGGAAAGTTGCTGCTCCAATTCGGAAATGAACTTATGAACGATGTGTTCAATGGTTTCCTGCTTGAGATGCGTGAAGTAAACCACTTCATCCAGTCGGTTGCGAAACTCCGGCGTGAAGTGTTTTTCAATTGCTTTTTTGGGTGATCTCGATTGTTCATCGCTTGGTTCAAAACCAATGCCCGGGGTGCTCATTTCACGCGAGCCAACATTGGAAGACATCACCAGAATAACATTGCGAAAATCGGCTTTACGCCCGGTATTGTCGGTCAACGTGGCATAATCCATGATTTGCAGCAGGATATTAAAAATATCCGGATGTGCTTTTTCGATTTCATCAAGCAAAAGTACTGCATTCGGATTTTTGCGGATGGAATCGGTCAGCAGACCTCCCTGCTCATAGCCGACATAACCGGCAGGAGCACCAATCAGGCGGGAAACGGTATGTTTTTCCATGTATTCGCTCATGTCGAAGCGGATGAGCTCGACGCCCATCTGACGGGCAAGAACACGGCAAAGCTCGGTTTTACCAACGCCGGTAGGACCGGTAAATAAAAATGATCCGATCGGTTTTTGTTCGTTTCCGAGACCGGCCCGGCTGCGTTTTACGGCTGCAGTAATTGCGGAAATAGCGTTTTCCTGACCAAAAACCTGTTTATTCAACTGTGGATCGAGATCGCGGAGGCGGTCTTTTTCATTTCCGCCAACCGATTGTACCGGTACTCTGGCAATCTTGGAAACCAGCCGCTCAATATCCGACTCTGTCACCATTTTACGGGCTTCCGGCAACAGTGAAACCTGCGAGCCGACTTCATCAATTAAGTCGATAGCTTTATCCGGCAGGTACTGTTCCTTCAGATATTTTTGGGAGAGATTCACGGCAGCTTCCAGCGAGCGCGGACTGTATTTTAGTCCATGGAAATCTTCATAAGCGGATTTCAATCCTTCCAGAATTTTAATCGTTTGCTCGGTTGTAGGCTCGGTAATTTCAACTTTTTGAAATCTGCGCGACAGTGCACGATCCTTTTCAAACTGATTTTTGTATTCATCATACGTAGTAGCTCCGATGCAGCGGAGTTTTCCGTTTGCCAACACCGGCTTCAATAAGTTGGAAGCGTCCATCGTGCTGTTTCCCGCAGCGCCGGCACCGATGATAGTGTGGATTTCATCAATAAAGAGAATGGTGTTTTCTCTTTTCTGAATTTCCTTCAAAACGCCCTTGAGTCGTTCTTCAAATTCTCCACGATATTTGGTACCTGCAAGCAAAGCTCCCATATCAAGGGAGAGAATCGCATAATTTTGAATGCGCTCCGGAACCTCATCATCAACGATTTTCTGAGCGAGCCCGTGGATGATTGCGGTTTTTCCAACTCCGGGATCTCCCACATAGACGGGGTTGTTTTTCTGGCGCCGGCACAGAATCTCTATGGATCGCTGAATTTCATCATCCCGTCCAATGATCCGGTCATATTTACCTTCACGCGCATTTTGGGTGATGTCTTCGGTCAGCTGCTCCAGGATATTGGTTTTGGAAGATGAACTTTGCTGCGATGTCTCGGTATCGCTTAATTCGGGATCATCTAAATCATCAAGATCGTCGGAGTCAATGTGCTCAAAACCAGGCTTGGAAATGCCGTGGGATACAAAGTTGAGAATATCCAGTCGCGAAATACCCTGCTTTCGCAAAAAGTAGACGGCGTAACTATCCTGCTCATCATACATGGAAATCATCATATCGCCGATGCTGACTTCCTCCTGTTCCGCAGAACGGGCGTGAACCAGCGCACGGTGTAGCGCTCGCTTAAATCCTACCGTATGAACCGGATCGCTGTCGTCATTATCGTTTATTTCAATACTTTCGTAATACTCTTCCAACCAGCGGTTGAGTTCGCGGGTATCGCCCCCCACATTTTGAATAAGTACTTTTCCCTCTTCATCCTGCACGATGGCTTGTAGCAGGTGCTCAAGACACACGAATGCGTGATTATAGTTGGTCGCAATCAGGTAAGCGTTTCTGAGTATTTCGTCTAAATGCCG
>SLJN01000028.1 GCA_007135115.1 Balneolales bacterium | reverse complement strand
GCCTTTCCAAATCATAGGTTTATGAATCACGCCCAGAAAACCGTCAACCTCGCCGTTATCCCCCTCGTAAACCAGTGAATGTATTTCGCCCCCGTTAAATGGATTTTCGAGATACAACCGGCGAATCATCATTTTTTGCTGATCAGAAGACATTTCCTTACTGCGGGGAAACATCTCCATAGAAAGTGCGCTAATAGCATCAATATCGTCTGCAGTAAATTTTCGGACAAACCCGCGCTGCTTCCCCGGATTAGTGGAAGGTGATCGAGGCTCAGCTTGCAGCTTTTCCACTTTTTACCTCGCCATTCGATGAGCCGGCCGATTCTCCGCGTAATTCGAGAATTAAATCATTTAGTTGATTTACAGATTCAAAACGCTGTAGATCGGTGTCTTCAAGAGATATGGATACGCTGAATTTTTCCTCTACTGCCATAATCAGATTGACCAGTGCCAGAGAATCAATAATACCGTTTTCCATAAGGTTCATATCATTATCCGGCACATCCACTTGAAGTTGTTCCCGGAATAATGTGTGCAAATCATTTGTGAGCGACATATTCATCAAATCTGGTTAAGGGTTGGGTTTCTTCTGCAAGTAAATCAAATAGCAAAACATCTTTATATTCCCCGTCAATACGATGACCCTTCCTCCGGCGGCCGATATATTTAAATCCGCAGTTGGTCAATACCTTTACGGAAGGTTTATTTTCTTCAACTGCCCACGCATATATGGATTCAAGTTCAAGGGAGTCAAACCCCTCTGCAATCATTCGTTTTGCGGCGCGAGTCGTAAAGCCTTTGCCTGACTGACTTTTATCACCCAATACATACCACAGCGTCGCGCTCCCGAACTCCTTGTTGATATCGCTCAGAGCTACAACACCGGCGGGCTTTTCGGGGTTTTCACCAAATAGCCTTAACTCATGCATCTTTTTGGCCAACATAACCTTTAGCGACACCCCCGATAACTGCTGAACGCCCTGACCAAAATGCAGCCATTTAAAGTTTTCGGGGTTGCCAAGCCAATCGGCTACAAGAGCGAGCCTATCTTCATGAATGGGAAACAGGTACATGGTTTTCTATTTGCATGATTAATGATTTCCTGTCAATCTTGCCGTTGGCATTTCTCGGCATCTCGTTTAACTCCAGCCATTTGGCCGGCAGCGCATACGAAGGCACAAACTCGGATAGATCCTTACGCATTTTGATCAAATCGGGGTTTTGGTAATCTTCATGCATTACCAGGATCGCACCAATGGCTTTAGCGTCCATTCCATTTGATTGATAGGGAACAACGGCACATTCTTTTATTCCCGGTATCCGAAGAAGTCCGTTTTCTACTTCACCCAATTCCACCCGGTATCCCCGGGTTTTTACCTGGTAATCTTCCCGGCCGTGGTAGTATACCAGGCCATCTGACCCTTTTCGTGCAAGATCACCGGTTTTATAGATCAGACTATGACCATTTCGATCTTCCCGGACTTTGCGAAATACTTCATCCGTTTTTTCCTGATCTCTCCAGTAACCTTTTGTTAGACCGACCCCTTTGATATATAAATCACCGATTTCGCCATCCGGAACCGGCTTCAGGCGATCATTCAGGATCAGCAAATCTTCCCCGGCACAAGGCTGACCGATGGGTACTTCCTCATCATCTGTTTTTGGGATGGCAGGGACGGTGTGATAACTACTTGCTATCGTTGTCTCGGTTGGCCCATACAGATTCGTAAACTCGACATGGGGCAGCCTCTCCATCCAGTAGCGAAGCGCAGATGTGGGAAATACCTCTCCACACCACAACAACCGGGTCATGTGCGGCATCGCATTGTGATGAACAGCATCAAAACGAGCCATATAGCTTAGCAGCGAAGGTACCGAAAACCATTGCGTCAGTTCAGAGTGCTCCATAAAAGCAGCAATCTGATTCGGAATAATCCCGATATCCGGAGGCGCCATGTGCAGCTGCGCTCCGGATGCGAAAGCTCCGTAAATATCGAATGTTGACAGATCAAAATGCAGTGGGGCGTGTCCGGAAACCCGGTCATAAGCGTTCATCCCGAAATAGGCGGTCGCCCACTTCACAAATGTTATGACATTAGAATGGGTTACCATAACCCCTTTGGGTATTCCGGTAGAGCCGGAAGTAAACAAAATATGAGCAGTGGCATCGGGGTTTGTATCCGGTTCGTAATCAACCAGATTTACCGTCTGCATATCATCCCGGTTAAATGCTACCGTAAAGCCGGACAGATTCGGCTGACCTTCTTCCATCCACCCCACCAACGGAATATTAGTAGCCGGTAAATAATTCAAAATATTTTGCAGTAGCTTCTCACTTTTACTATGGGCAAGGATAATTCTGGGTTCAGAACGCGAAATCATTTTGCTTACCCGCTCTGCAGGATTGGTAATATCCAATGGCACATAAGCAGCACCACATTTCATCACCGCAAGCATACAAATGAGGGTTTGCGGTTCTTTGGGAAGTAATAGTGCCACCCGGTCGCCGTGTTTACAACCCGCTTTGCTTAGTAATGTCGCCAGTTTATCGCTTTGAACTTCAAGATCCCGGTAGGTGAGATGTTCGGATCTCATCACCACCGCTGTGGAGTCGGGCCGAAGCGTAGCCTGTCGATTGACAAAGTGATGAAGCTTGGATATGCTCATATTACCTCCCGGCTTGTGGCCAGTCTGAAGGTGTCCATAGTGTAATTGATATCATCCCGATCCGGAGGAATATCCAGAATGATCCGGTTGTATCCTTTTTGAAGATACTTCTGCAAATATTCGGCCACTTCTTCAAAGCTACCGACCAAATACGGACAAAATGTGTTGTAGCTTTTGAAAGGTCCGAGCCAGTATATCCGGCTCTCGGAAGGATATTCTTCGAGGCTGCTCAATTGTTTATGCCACTGAGAATCCGAACTTTGCATAGCCAGAGAGTGTAACAATTCCCCGGCTCTGGTTTTCGGAAACCGCTTCTTCGCGACTTCCCACGCTTGCTCTCTCGTACTTCTTGCAATGATTCCCAACCGTATCCCTCTTTTATCCGGCAATGAAGTAGCCGTTTCTGTACCATCTGCGCCTAACGGCCCCGGATATTCGACGGCTGTTGCCGATAGTTTTTTTGCTGTTTCTCTTCCCGCCTCCGAAGATCCCGATACAAATACCTCGGGGATATATGTATCGGGAATTTCCGGAGCGATCTTTAGATTAGAAACAGAGTAGTAGCGTCCCTCCTGATTTACGGGTTGGGCATTTTTTAGTAGGGATTGTATGATGTTAGTATATTCGTATAGTCTGTCATATCGCTCATCATGGGGGGTATGATCATCAAGTGATTTTAGGTCGTTGCTGAATCCGCCGGCTATCATATTCAATGCAACCGAGCGCTCATACAGCGTTGCAAACGTCGCTATTTTCTTGGCGACCATATAGGGGTGCATATATACCGGTTGCACTGCTACCAGCGGCACCAGTTCTTTGGTTGCATCGAGCACCTGATGTGAGGTAATCCAGGGATCTGTAAGCCGGTTATCGCTATACACAAGTATTCCCCGGCAACCCGCCTCTTCACTCCATTGAGCAACTTTTGATACCGCTTCAGCATAATCGCCGTTTTCGTGATGTACAGATTGCGGACAGGTTGCGTAGATTTCTGGATGATTCATAGTTCTATTGATTAAACACATTCATAATTAAGTTACATCCGGTGCTGTATGTACGGTATTTCTGCTTTTGATTTTTTCCCGTATCCGGCTGCTTAAATTTTTGATATATGCACCCGGCAGGCCGATCAACCCGAAGTGTCTTCGGGTGATATTAACAACTATTAACTCTTTGTGTACCAGGTTGCGAAGGTACTGCCACGACTCACTAACCCGGACAACCGCGTTTTTTGAAGTCGTCGACTTTCGGGGGTTTTCAATGATGATACCGGAGTTGATGATTTCATCTGTTGTAAGGTCATATTTATACTTTTCGTCACCTCGAAGCAGATGCAATTCATCAATGCCGGATTGTACAGCATGTTTTATTCCAAATAACTGCGCAGCATTACCAGGGCTGAATTTGCTGTAGCGACTGGAGTGATCAAACGAACCCAGATACACATATACCGCATTCCCCTGTAACAGATTGATATCGAATGCAATTATCTCTCCTTCAATGGTTTCAACCACGACGAACCAAAGCTGATGTCTTTTGAATTTATGCCGGATTACTTCAAGCATGAAGTTATGATGACGAGGGTCATTGAACGTTCCGGGGTAACCCATCTCATTCCATCTGCTTTGATAAAGCGCTACGAATTGAGGAAAATAGTGTTCAATTTCCAATTCGGATTGCAGTATTCTAACCTTGAAATTCTTTTCCGACTCCATCATCCGATTCAGTTTTCGACGGCTTTTCCTCTTGCTGATAAACTCCTGAAGCAATTTGTCACGGTCATCGCAATTGAGGTATAAAACCGGACAAACATCGCTTCCCAAATACCGGTAACTCCATTCACGAGATCTCATCTCAGGTAGTAAAACCCTTTGAACCCAGCTATCTGACCTGGTTTCCTGCAAGATGATTTTGTGATACTCCCCTGATCGATTTGTTAATTCTTCCAACAAACAATCAGCAACGGTATGCTCATGATCCTGATCGACGATGACATCTAAAAAATCGCTTACGCTGTAATCAATAAATGTTCCCTTCATGTATCCAGAAGGGACATTGGAGCCGATAAACCGCAAATACCTCGTTACGGGTAATCCTGCAATCTTCAATATATCAAGATAAAATGGCGCTACACCTATAAGTCTGTCGTTTTTGCGGACAGTCAGGATAAACAATTGTGCACCAGCACCGTAACTTTTCCACCATGGAAATAACCAGTAAAAGCTCTGAAATACCGTTCCACCGGATTTATCCACCAAAATCTCCCATTCGTACTCAAGGGAGTTAAAAGCTTGTTCAGAAGTAACCACATCAACCTCTAACCCTTTGTCAGAGTTTTGATTCGGTACTTCTAAAGTCGATTCAATGGTTTTATAATCATTCACCAGAGCCATGTCGTGATATTATTTTAAGATATCTTTTATTAAGACCCGTTTATTCAGCCCGCCGTCTTTTTTCCCTGATTCTTTGGGTCAGATTTTTAAAGTAATGGCTATTACTTTTTAGTAATCCATACCTTTTCCGGTGTACGGAGATTATCATGCGCTCTCTGCTCAGCATGGCTGAGACTTTTTGAAGTTTATCATGGCAGCCTATTAACAGTTTTTTGATGCTGCCCCCGGCTGTAGGATTGGGAATCATCAGATGGTAGTTCTTCAGATGATAAGCCGTTAATTCATTTTTATTTGCCTCATTACCACGCAGAAAATGTATTACATGATAATCTGCTTGTAATGCATGGCTGATCATAAAGAATTGGGCTACATTACCGGGCCTGTACTTTGCATACGAAGAAGTTTGATCGTATGCTTTTATCAGTTCATATACTTTAAACCCTTCCAGTAAGCTAACCGAGAAGGCTATCGGCTGCTCTGTTGTTTCCACTACCACGAACCACAAACGGCCTTCAATCAATAAACTGCGAAATACGTCCAACAAAAAACGGGCATAACCAAGTTGATAAAAATCACCTGGATAGCCGAGGTCGTTCCATCTTTTTTGATGCATTTCCACTAATAGCGGGAAATAGTACTCAAGCTCTTCTTCGGTGTGAATTAAGCTAACTTTAAAATATTTGCGCTGTTCAATTATTCGGTTTAGCTGACGGATTTGTGATCGAATACGGCTCCGGCGTTCCATCAGAAATTTCTCCATGGCATCTGATTTATCTCCGGTATCCAGGTATAAAACCGGACAAACATTATCAGCTGCATTGGAAAAGGTGTAACGTTTTTTTCTTAAATAGGGCACCAAAACTTGTTGAACCCAGCTGCTTTCACCGGTTTCCTGCAAGGCAATTCGGTCAAAGGCTACAGAGGTACGTGACAAGGTGTGCATTAATGAGTTCGCCACCTCTTTAGCATATTCCCGATCAACAATTACATCCAGGAAGTCGCTTACACTGTAATCAGCAAAAGATCCCTTACCCTTGTTTCCGGGAATATTCGAACCAATAAACCGAAGGGTTCGTACTTTCTTGACACCGAGAAATTTTTGGGTATCGACGTAGAAAGGAGCTATACCCACGAGACGAGTATCATCGAGAAAAATAATGATGCACAACTTGTGATCATCTCCGAACTCCCTCCACCAAGCATTTTGCCATGAAAATGATTGAAATACCGAGACCTCAGCTCTACCGACCAGCTGATCCCAGGGTTCTTTCAGCTGATCAAACTCCGAATCTTGATCTATGATGCGAGCCCGGATTCGTCCTTTTCTTGCCCTGGTCTTAAGTTCAGGAAAGAAACCGGTTTTCATCGGCTGCCCGAATGTAGTTATCCCTTTAAATGAATTTATCTCCATGGCTCACTTTAGTTTTACTGCTGCCGAAAATCCATGCCAACCTGCCGATGAACAGGAAGCACCTGATTAACTCTCTCACCGTTTTTAATGACTGATGGTATTTCGATCTGTCTGTTTTTCTTGAGCGCCTCTTTTATTCCGTTTATAAGATTTTGAGGGACTATTAACTGTAGGGCTAATTCAGCTACGTTATTTCTAACCGTAACCCGCCTTATCTCATAAGGATCTTCCCCGATGGATGAAGGACCTGAATACACACTACAGGCAAAGCGGAAACCACTTTTTTTAACCAGTTCCTTGGTTGTCCGGGTTAAACCGCCATAGGGATAACAGAATGTTATTGGTGCCACACCTAACTCATCCTTTAAGGCAAGTCTCGACAACTCAATTTCTTCCCAGGCCTCCTCGCAAGAAAGCTTACTGAGATCCGGATGGCTTAGCGTATGTGCGCCTATTTCGAACCCGTGACGCTGCAACTCTTGAATTTGAGCCTTATTCATCAGCGTAGCGGGAGGAACTTTGTTTTGAGCGTCCCATTTGTTGTACTGCAATGTTCGATCACCAAGTACAAACACGACAGCTTTCATCCCATACTCTTTCAATAGAGGGAATGCCTGGGTGTAGGTATCCAGATAACCGTCATCAATCGTGATGATAACAGGTTTTCGGGGAAGAGGAATACGCCCTTGCAAATACAACTCATAGTCTTCGAAAGTAATACTGGTAAACCCCCACAGCTCAAGCATTCGAAGCTGTTTTTCAAAATTGCTTTTGTGAACGCAGATCCAGTTCTCCTTGGCCGTAACTTTGTTATTGGTTATACGGTGATACATAAGTACCGGAATTCGGCCTGCCGAAACTCCGGACTCAAACACTTCCTCCGATCCGGCGGCTCCTTTCGCCTGCCCATTTTCCTGCTCCATATATGTGTTTGATCTCTTTCTCATTAGTTCTCAGAATTATTGCTAAAAACTCCTGTATATCTATTTCAACTTCCGTGCCCGATTTCTGTAATCCTGTGATATCCGTCAATTGCACCT
>SLJN01000247.1 GCA_007135115.1 Balneolales bacterium | reverse complement strand
GTAGCCGAGTTTCAAAGAACCGATTCCGGTTTCATCCACCAACTGTTTCTGGATGCTGGTGATGTAATCTTTGCCGTTGCGGGCGATATCGCGGATTTCAGCCAGCTCTTCGGAATATTCGGCCCGGATAATGCCGCCTTCCCGGATGCTTGCCGGCGGCTCGTCCACAATAGCTTTGTTGATGCGCTCCTGGAGGTCAATCAGACTTTTGAGTTCCTCGTTTATCCGGGCTATTAGCGGGTCTTCCTGGTCGGCAATCTGCATTTTGATCCGCGGAATCTGAGCCAATGACATCGCCAGTTGACGCACATCCCGGGCGTTAGCACGACCTACACAAATGCGGGAAATCAGCCGTTCCAGGTCACCGATTTGATCCAACTCTTCGCGAAGTGTTCCGCGCAGCTCGTGGTTCAGGTGAAGTGTCTCCACGGCATTGACCCGCTCGCGGATCGGCCGGAGTGTGGTGAGCGGCTGCATCACCCATTTTCGGAGTGTCCGCCCGCCCATCGCCGTGCAGGTTTCATCCAGAATCGAGATGAGCGTGCCATCGGTATTGCCTTCCTGAAGGCTGGTCGTGAGCTCCAGATTTCGCTTGGTCGCCTCATCCAGCATCATGTAATCGGCATTCTGGTAGGCGTACAGTCGTCGAAGCTGACCCAGCGATTTCTTTTGATTCTCCTTCACATAATGCAACAGCGAACCGGCGGCAACGTGAGCGATTTCGAGATGATCCACTCCAAAACCCTTCAGCGAGTGCGTATTAAAATGCTCCGTCAGCAGGTCATAGCCAAACTCGCCTTCATAAAGCCATTCATCCTGAAAAGTAATTACAAAATCATCGAGCACCTCAAGCGATTCGGCCGATTTCATTTTCCGGTTGATCAAAACTTCGGCGGGCATCAGCGAGTGTAAAAACCCGCCGAGTTCGCTTCGGTCGAGCTGACTCAGGGCAAACTCACCAGTGGAAATATCCGAAAAGGCCACCCCCACGGTACTCCCGGTGAAATGCAGCGAGCAGATGTAATTGTTGCGCTTTTGATCCAGTACATTGTCGCTCATGGTTACCCCGGGCGTGACCACCTCGGTGATTTCCCGTTCGACGACCTTACGCCCTTGCGCCTTGGCCTCGGAAGGCTCCTCGGTTTGATCACACACGGCCACCCGGTGCCCGCGCCGCACCAGTTTGGGCAGATGACTTTCCAGAGCATGATGCGGGAATCCGGCAAGAGGGGTTTGATCACCGCCGTTATTGCGTTTCGTAAGCGTGATACCCAGCTCCTTACTGAGCAATTCGGCATCCTCCGAAAACGTCTCATAAAAATCGCCGACGCGGAAAAGCAATATTGTACCGGGGTGCTGCGCTTTGATGCGTTCGTACTGGGTCATCAAAGGCGTTTTGGAAGCACTCTTTTTCATATGTTTCGGGTGATTATACCTGTTTCGATGTGATCAACCTTAGCCTGAAAAGATAACCAGTGTTCGTAAGAAAACTCAAAGCGTCTTTTGCGGGAGCAGGTAAATGAGGTAAATGGGTGAATAAGGTAATTTGGTGCATGGCTCCATTGATTGCTTAGCTCCCCTTATTACCTTAATTCCTAAATAAACGAATACACTAACTAATGAACAGCGAAAGTGCTGATTTATGAAGCCACAAAAATTACAGCGGGATTTTTATTTACACGATGATGTTGTAGAACTTTCCAAAGTTTTACTCGGCAAACGATTATGCGTGGAGTCTCAGGATGGCAAAGCTGTTGGCCGAATTGTTGAGACCGAGGCTTATGACGGTTTAGCAGACGGCGCTTCCCATGCTTACGGCGGAAGACGTACACCCCGCACTGAAATTTTTTACCATCGCGGCGGGGTTGCCTATGTCTATTTATGCTATGGTATTCACTCCCTGTTTAACATCATCACCGGAGAAGAAGAGGTGCCCCATGCGGTTTTGATCAGAGCCATTGAACCGCTGGAAGGTGTCAACCTAATGCTGAAGCGAAGAAATCAAAGCAGGGTTAAACGCAATACCGGAGGCGGCCCGGCCCTGGTGAGTCAGGCTCTCGGAATAACGCTGGATGATAATGGCTGCAACCTTACAAAGTCACATATTTGGATTGAAGATGACGGGTTTACTCCCGACGATATCACAGAATCGCCGCGGGTGGGGATTGATTACGCCGGAGAAGATGCCGACTTAAATTGGCGGTTTCGGGTATGCGGCAGCAAGTTCACAAGTCCTGCCAAATAGTATCTGCAATTAACTAACAGTGCTTTAAACAAAAAAGCCCGACGCTCAGGCCGGGCTTAAATCTCAATCAATTGAAATTCTGCGGGAAATTAATATTCCTGCGGAGGAGCTTGTTGTTGAGGTTGCTGTTGCTGCTGTTGTTGCATTCCTTCTGATTGCATCAACATGCTCTGCACTTTCTCCATTAACTCCTGATCTTGCTGAAGAGCCATGGCAATTTCTTCATAGCGGTCAAGTTCCATGTCTTCGCTTTCCACATGAGCGATAACTTGCTCCTGCGCTTCTTCATTTAATTGCTGAATATCATCTATTGCAGCGTCAAAAGCTTCTAAATCGGATTCTGAGACATCTAAATCATCCAGGGTTCCACCCATCTGTTCAGCCTGACTGATTTCCTGGAATAGCTCTATTGACAAACCGGCCTCCTGGATAATTCCGGGATACTGCATTTCGGTTTGTTGCTGAATTTCGAGAGTGCCAATAGCAACATCTACGAATTCTTCAAGTTCATCATCGGAAACTTCAATTGGTGATGCAGGCTCTTGACCCATCGGAAGTTCCTGTGCATTCAATTGGAATAGGTTGCCGGCCATAAAAACAATAGCCAAAGCGGCTGTAAACACTTTAAGCATAAAAATAAGTCTTCATTATAGGTATAACTTCAAACCCCTAATAACCCCTCTGTACCGGATTTATTTCTTCCCAATTGCACCACATCAGTATTGCGTGGCCTGCATGTTCTTTGGGTTCCAAGACTTTAAGACATAAAAAAACCCGGAAAGAGCTTTTTTTAGCTCCATCCGGGTTTAACTATCTGTTTATCTCAACTCAATTGATCAGTGAGGAGGATCTTGCGGAGGCGCTTGTTGCTGTTGATTCTGAGGAACGCCTTGCATTTGTTGCATGAGTTGTTGCGCTTGTTCCATCAATTCAGGGTCTTGCTGAATTCCCATCATGATTTCTTCATAACGCTCATACTCCATGCCTTCTTCCTCAACGTGCTCCTCGACGTCTTCCTGGAGTTCTTCTTCCATCTCCATTATAACTTCCATAGCGGCATCGTATGCCTCAAGTTCTTCTTCGGAAGCGTCGACATCATCGCGGCCTGCTCCCATTTCTTCGGCCTGCATGATCTCCTGAAATGTCTCTATTTCAATGCCCTCCTCTTCCAGGACTTGAGGATATTGCATTTGCAGTTGCTGTTGCATTTCGGCTACGCCCATGTGCACCTCAACGAATTCTTCCAACTCTTCATCGGAAACTTCGATAGGTTCAGCAGGTTGTTGGTTCATTGGCATATCCTGAGCTTGCGCGAAGGTGAAACCACCAAGTACGCAAACTGTCATGAAAAGTGAAGTGAGCTTCTTACGCATGGTAACTTTTTTTAGGTGTGTTTAGCGTTTACACCGATTTTAACCCATAAATCCTGATTTTATTACCGAAAAATCATTCTAGATCGTGCTCTGTTCCTGATGTTACAATTATAAACATTTCTAAGTACTGGCATATCTGCCATTATAGACTTATATGAAATCACATCTAATATTTAATATATATCAGATCCCATGAATTATTTTACATTTTTTAATGCGTAAAACCCCCATGATTCTTTATCATTTAGAGCATATTGAGACCAAATTCGGGGGGTACATAATATCGTTGTCGAACATCAACCTCCATAATTCAAGCATTTCAGACGTCCCTATGAGAAATAAATTTGTAGCCTGGCTGGGAATACTTCTTCTCTTTACCGCTGCGGTTTTTGGCGTATATATCTGGTACACTTCCCCTTTAGGGGTATTTTCGTATGATGAACAAACCCTGTTGAGCAAAGAGTTCTACGGAGAATCGGATCCCGCAATGGAACCCCTTGCTCAAGCCGACAGGGAAAACCTTTCAGCCGGGGAGCTACAGGAGCTGTTGCCTGAGAATCTTTCCGTTTTCTCCTTTAATGAAGATCTCACCGGTGACGGCAACTATGAACACCTTCTATACCACCGGCATGAGCAGTCGATAAATGAGTCCCTGCGTGAATACGGCTTTGAAACTCTTATCCTTGGATTAATCATCTACCAACAGCGTGATGGATTGTTGCTGCCGGTTTTAAAAATAGATTCCGAATCCATATTGGATGAAGATGGAGAAACTATAATCGACCAGGTACCTTCCGAGCACGGGTATGCGCTACGTACATCTACATTTGAAGATGATCGGCTCTACGAAGCACCGACCCAGGTATTGATTTTGGTCATGGTGGATGAAGAAGGCAAACCGGCAAGTGATGAAATTGCTATCTATTGGAGCCCGGATGAGCAACGGTATCGAATTGGCTCCCCCGGAGATTAATAAGGTTAATTCTGGAAATGATGCATTAAATGCTGTATCTTTCAAAGTTAAGTTGAAAAGCTGCAGTTGTCCTGCACGGTATTTTTTCAAAATCAAAATCATATAAAACGGAGATTATTCATGCTCAACCCTCGATTTTTGGTGCTTCTCATCATAATCGTAAGTGTTGCACTTGTGAGGTTTCTGCCTCATCCCCCGAACTTTACACCTATATTAGCTCTTGCTATGTTCAGCGGAGCTTATTTCACCGATAAGCGATATGCCTACGCGCTGGCATTCGGTGCTATGTTTTTAAGTGACCTGGCCTTAGGTCTGCATACCACCATGCTTTTTGTTTATGCCTGCTTTGGCTTGTTGGTTTACTACGGAATAAGATTGCAGAATAAATCAACCAATGGTCGCCTGATGGGAGCTGCCGCCGGAAGCATTGGCGGGCCTGTTGTCTTCTTCATCGTTACCAACTTTGGAGTATGGCTTACCGCAGGGTACTATCCGCTAACTTTTGAAGGCTTAACCACAGCCTATGTAGCGGCTATTCCGTTCTTCCACTACAACCTTGCAGCTACGGCACTTTTCAGTGCAGTGCTATTCGGTGGATATGAGCTGGCTCAGCGTTATTTCCCTGCTCTGAAACCAGCAGCAGTACATCAGAATTAAAATGAAATGAGCCGACCCGGCACTCTGCGCATTATCTCCCTGCTGCCGGCAACGACCGACGTTGTTGCAGCACTTGGTTGCGAGGAGTGGCTGGTCGGCCGTTCTCATGAGTGTGACGCCTCTGAATTCGTCAAAAACCTGCCCGCCTGTACCGAGCCGAAGTATAATCCCGATGGTACATCCATAGAGATTGACCATCGTGTGAATCAACTCATCTCTGAGGGACTTTCGGTTTATCGGGTTGATGAAAATCTCATCAAACAACTAAATCCCGATCTCATCCTCACCCAGGACCACTGTGAGGTTTGTGCCGTTTCTCTGGATGACATCCGAAATGCCATCGGCGAAAACATTTCAGATCACTGCCGGTTGTTATCGTTATCTCCCAAAAACCTTGATGAGGTCTGGAATTCGTTTGAGGAAATCGGCGTGGCAATGGGTGTGGAGCAAAAAGCCCGCGAACTTGTTGCATCCGTCCATACTCGACTGGAAAAACTCAAAAACGCTACCCGTAACCGGGAGCCGAAAAGGGTTGCTACGATTGAATGGATCGACCCACTCATGACGGCCGGCAATTGGACACCCGAGCTGATATCGACTGCAGGTGGCGATGACCTTCTTGCCGGTGATGGAGCACACTCTCATAAAATTAATATCGACCAGCTTCGGCAAGCGGATCCGGATGTTATACTGGTTATTCCTTGTGGTTATTCTTTGGAAACCACAAGGGCAGAAATGAGTGTATTGCATGAAAACCCGGAATGGCACAACCTGCGAGCCGTCCAAAACGGGAACGTCGCCCTTGCCGACGGCAACCTTTACTTTAACCGGCCCGGACCCAAACTTGTAGATTCTGCAGAGATAATCGCCGAAATTCTACATCCGGAGATGGTGGAGAACTCGCATTATGCACAAAATCGGTGGGAATGGTGGCCCGGATAATCATCCGCCGGATTGATCCATAAATTGTCCTCTGCCTGAAAATTTCCAATAACATAGATTCATTGGATCATCATGAGCTTACAGGGGAAAAAAGTTATCATCACCGGCGCTACCAGCGGCATAGGTCGCGAACTTACACTTCAGCTCAGTGAGAAAGGTTGCATCGTCGGTATTACAGGCCGAAGAAAACATCTGCTGGAAGAGCTCTCCGGGGAGATGACCGGAAAATCATTTATTCGGCAAATGGATGTCAGTAAGCCGGAAGAAGCACAGCAGGAACTTTTATCACTCATTGACGAAATGGGTGGCCTCGATATCATAGTACTGAATGCCGGTGTTTCCTCAAAAAACCGAGAATTCAAATGGGAACCTGAACGCAATCTGATTGACACCAACGTCACCGGTTTTTGCGCTCTATTGAATACAGCCTACCATCATTTTGCTGAACAAAGAAGTGGTCACATTGTCGGCATCTCCTCAATTGCGTCTTTTCTGCCCAACCCTGGATCAATGGGATACAATGCATCGAAAGCATTTATCTCCAATTATATGCAGGGAGTTCGGCTACGCATCAAAAAAGCCGGGTTGCCAATTGATGTCACGGATATTCTGCCGGGTTATATCTATACGCCTATGACTGAGCATCGTAACGATATGTTTTGGGTCAGCACGGTAGATAAAGGCACCGCTCAAATCGTTCGGGCAATTGAAAAGAAAAAGTTCAAAGCATATATCACCCGGCGGTGGTTTTGGGTTGCCGCACTTGTCAGAAACATCCCCCACAGAGTTTGGAAATATATAAGCTGACAGCTTCAATAGTTGGTTTTCCCGCAGATTGTTAAAAGCTGGTGATGAGATACGTGTTCATGGCGTATTCAGCTTAAAACCGTTGCTAAATATAATTTTTTAATCTTAGCGCACTTTATTAATATTCACGGTTGCTGAAATAGCGCAGGAATCATTATCACTTTGAGTTCACAGTCATCATTTCTAAATGAGTAAGGAAAACAACGACTCTTCGAAACAATCGATGGAGAAGAAAGGGTGGTTTGCCAAATTTTTAACCGTTGTTGAATGGCTTGGCAATCTTCTTCCCCATCCGGTCACTCTATTTGCTCTTTTTTGTGCCGGTGTAATTTTAATCAGTGGTTTAGCGGAATGGCTGGGCTGGTACGTTGAAGACCCGCGCCCCGAAGGATTTGAAGGACGTGCCGAAGACGGCCGCATTGAAGCCATCAGCCTGATGAATGCCGACGGTTTCAGGATGATACTGGAAAACCTGGTAGAAAACTTTGTCAGTTTTGCCCCGCTCGGCACTGTACTGGTAGCACTGCTAGGTGTCGGTGTCGCTGAACACTCCGGACTGATCAAGTCCGGAATTCGGGGGCTGGTTCTTGCGGCTCTCT
>SLJN01000370.1 GCA_007135115.1 Balneolales bacterium | reverse complement strand
TCGCTTTTACCGGTTACAAATTATAATTACCGGGTTTTTGACAGCGGAACACTAAGTGAAGATCAAGTCCAGGGAGCCGAACCGCTCAGTTTTGAATCCGAAATGACGGGTACCGGTGGATTGAACCGCATGGAAATAGGTGCCGGTTACAGAATTTCCAGACAGTTTTATATTGGTGTAGCTCCAGCATTCTATTTCGGAACATTAGAGCGCCAGGTAAATTATTCGATCGAAAGTGATGAATATATTCCGATAGACTATAATCAAAAAACCTCCTATACCGGATTCGGCGGTCAGATAGGGTTGATGCATTATCAAACCGGAGTAGTTACACCGAACGATATGGTAAGCTTTGCCGCAACTGCTTCGCTACCTGTAGAAATGAATGCGGAAAGACGAGTTGAAACGTTAGAAGAGGGAGAGACCAAAACATTGCGGGACGCTGACTATTACGGTCAACAAACGATACAGTACCCGTTGGAAATGAGTTTTGGAATAATGTACGGGCTAAATAACTTCCGACTAACATCAGATGTTTATTATCAAAACTGGGCTTCGTACGAACCATTCGATTTTAACGAAAATGTAAATTATATTGATCGCTTTCGTATTGGATTAGGTGCTGAATATTCAGGGTATAATCCAAACGTGCAGGGTTCGTTTTTTCAGGATTTAATATATCGCGCCGGGATCAGCTATGATACCGGAAACCTGGAGCTTAATAACGAAACCATTAACACGATGAGAGCGAGTGTTGGAATAGGAATTCCTACGCAACAGCGCACTTCATCTTTTAACATTAACTTTGACTATGGCAACCGAGGTACGTTGGCAAACGGGCTTATCCGCGAAAATATATATGAGGTGAGGCTCTCTTTTAACTTGTCAGAGTTAATGTTTTTCAGACCACGACTAAGATAAACAATACAGGTTTTACAACCCGACGGTAACATGAAAAAACTAATTTTAATATTAGCAATATTTGGTTTCATCTCTTGTACAACTGCTGATCAGGTTACAGATGAAGAAGCCCGGCAAGATGAAACTGAAGAAACAACCACCACCGAAGAGGAAGAAGAAATGGTGGTTGATGCATCCGAAGATTTTGAACGACCATTCCAGGATGTTGAGGCTCCTTTCGGATACCCGTCCCGAACCATTTATTCGTTGTTCCATGACGAATATCGCAATGAAGAATGGGAAATGGCATTACGATATAACCGGTTTTTGATCAGTGAGCACCCCAAAACTATGGAAGGGGTAGACAGTTATCGTGGTGACCGTCAGTTTGATCGTATGGTTACGATTTATCGGGGAATGGCAGATAAGCAGGAAGACGATGAGCTGAAAAAAGCCTATCTGGACTCTGCACTTTACATGTTCGATTGGGCGTTTGACATTTTTGACGAAGATGAAATTGACCAGTTCCGATGGGTGATGAATCGTGGACGCCTGTACCACGAGTACTCAGATCATTTTGAGGGAGGTATGGACAATGCCTTTGATAACTACGAGCTGTTAATGGAGCTTGATCCGGAAAGAGCTACAGAAAGTGGTGATGGTTACTACGTTCAAATAGTGCTTGACCATATGCTCAGCCAGGGGCGAACCGATGAAGTTTTGTATTGGATCGAAAAAACCGAGCCCTATGCCGGGGATGATCTGAAAGCACATTTTAACGACTTGAGGGATGAAATTTTTGCTGAACCCGAGGATCGGGTAGAATGGCTGCTAACATTACTTGATGACGATCCCGGAAATATTGATCTCATGGAAGAAATCTATGAGTTATATGATGAGCTCAGAGAATCTGAGAAAAAATGGGACATGGCTCGTAAGATATACGAGGAAGATCGTAACTATGATAATACGATGCGCCTTGCTTCTTTATATAATGATGAAGGACGCTATGAAGAAGGAAACGAGTATCTCAGAGAGTCTTTGGAGCTAACCGATGACAGTGATTTAAGAAAAGAAACACTCTTAAGACTTTCTCAGAATAAGTTGAATATGCGGGAATTTGAAGAGGCCCGAAGTTATGCAAGGCAAGCTATAGAAGAAGATCCGAATTGGGGTGAGCCTTATATTCAAATATCAGAAATATACGCTCAGACAATTCGAAGTTGTGATACCGGGGATGATCTTGGGCGGCGTGACCGTGCCGTTTATTGGCTGGTCCTGGACTATCTTGATAAAGCCCTCGAAGTAGATCCCGGAGTTCAAAGAGCAGTAGAAAATCGATATCCAAATTATGAGGCGGTTATACCTTCATCCTCAGATGTCCATTTTGTTGATGAATGGACAAGCGGCCAGCCTTATATGATTAACGGTAATACCGGCGAATGCTACGCCTGGATAAATGAGGAAACTACCGTTCGATAATTTCTGCTCTTCTTATTTTTAAGTTAGTTATTTTTTTAAAGGGTGGAGTTCTGCATCAAACTCCACCCAATGTATTCATCAGGAGATCACAGAGCATTGTATTGATGCACAGCCTACAAAATTTTCATTCATACTTTTATGAGTAACAATAAAAACAGAAATAAAAAGCGTAAAGGCCAGAGTGGCAAAAAAAAGGGTCGCTCACGTAAAAAAAGTACGGGTAAGGATCTCGTACCTGAATTTATAGATAATGAAAAAGTACGGCCGGCTGGTCAATTCAGCGGAATTGTAGAGTTGAACCCCAAAGGATATGGGTTTATTCGGAAGTTTGACCATGAATTTTCTAAAAGTGACAGAGATCCTTTTTTAAATCCGGACCAGGTACGGTTTTTCAATATCAAACCGGGGTTATTGGTTAGTGGGGAACTCGATGAAGACCAAAAAGGAAATCTTCGGGTAGCTACGATTGATGAGATTAACGGCCGTCCTTTTGATGAATGGATAAAGGCGCCACGTTTTGAATTACAGCGCCCCATTATGCCCATTGAGCAAATCAAACTCTCCAGGGAGCCCGATGAAACCGAATTGAGGGTTATCGACTTGATCGCTCCGATTGGTAAAGGCCAGCGCGCGTTGATTGTAGCTCCGCCTCGTACAGGTAAAACCGTTCTGTTAAAACAGATTGCCGAGTCCATTGACAAATATCATGAAGATATGCACTTAGCGGTGTTATTGGTTGATGAGCGCCCGGAGGAAGTAACCGATTTTATACGCACTACCCATGGCAAAGTTTTTGCCTCATCCAATGACAGGCCAACCGAAAGTCATACACGTATTTCCGAACTCGCTTTAAGCTATGTAAAAAGATTGGCCGAGATGGGCGAAGATGCGATTCTGTTAATTGACTCACTTACAAGAATGGGCCGCGCCTATAATGCCGCACAAACAAATAGCGGCAGAACCCTTTCAGGTGGATTAGATATTCGGGCTCTGGAAATTCCTAAAAAAATATTCGGCTCTGCCCGCAAAATTGAAAACGGCGGTTCATTGACCATTGTGGCCACCTGCCTCGTCGAAACCAATTCACGGATGGATGATCTCATCTTTGAAGAGTTCAAAGGAACGGGTAATATGGAGTTGGTTCTTGACCGCGAAATTGCAAATGAGCGAATTTACCCGGCCATCAACATTGCTGCCTCAGGTACCCGAAATGAAGATAAATTCATAGAAGGGGCAATGGAAGAGCGGGATATGGTCCGTCGATATCTGTTGAAGAAGAACCCTGCGGAATCAATGGCAAGCCTGCTTCAGGTACTCAGCAGAACTGAAAGCAATGAAGAGCTGTTAAACCAGATTGCAGCCTACGGTTAAATTAACCGGAGATAGATGAGAGATATCCCTTGTGTCGGCCTTGCTCTAATCCTATTGCTGTGTGTTCCGGCATTAATGTGGGCTGATGAGCCGGATGAGGGCTGGGGAGTTTCTCTTAGTGCCGGGTGGAATACCTATGTAGGGGATTTAAACCCGGATGCGGAAGGAAGGAGTTCAAATTTCACTCTTTCTTTTCATCGCCTAATTGAAGATCGGACCCGATTACAGCTCAATCTTCATAATGGCAGCATTTCCGGGGAGTACCGACCGGGTGTGAATATTAATCTTGAGCAGCCAGTAGAAATTACCTCCTATTTCGTAGCCGAAGTAAACTCCGCTGATCTTACCATTATGCGTAATGTCATACAAGGAAGCTGGCTTGCTGTCTACGGGGGTATAGGCCTGGGCATAATCGACTATTCAATTGAAGATCAACAAGGCAGAAATCTCAGGCAAAGACCCCAATCCCGGCTTGAAGGTGAGGATTACAATACAATAATCCCCTATGCCCCGATTAGTCTGGGGTTTACCTTTTTTGCCTCAAGTTCTGTAAACTTGTTCTATGAGCGATCCTGGAATTACACCAACACCGACTACCTGGATAACATCGGTTTAATCGGAGACGCACAAAGCGACTGGATCTTTCGGCGAAGTATCGGGATGAGGTATCAGTGGTAGATCTTAGTATTGAGGGATTTCCGGATCAATTTCATCAGACCAGGCAAGGATTCCACCGGAGAGATTTTTTACATTAGTGAAACCATTGCCTTCAAGTAGCCTGCACGCTTCGGCACTCCTGGAGCCACTTCGGCAGTAGACAATGATTTCATCATTTTTATGCGTTTCCAGCTCAGATATTCGATCGGGTAATTCACCCAGTGGAATAACCTGACCTTCTATATTGGCAAATTCATGTTCAAAGGGTTCTCGTACATCAAGCAGAAAGGGAGGGTTTTCGCTTTCAAGTTTCTTCTTAGCCTCATGTACATCAATTTCCTGTAAGCTCATAAAGTTAAGTAGTTTTTTTAGCATGTAGTTTTTATCTATTTATAGGTATACCGATCGAGGCGAAACTGTTCACCAAGGTAAAGCTTCCGGGCCTCTTCATCTTCAGCGAGGTAATCAGCGGTTCCTTCTTTGAGGATTCTTCCTTCAAACATCAGGTAGGCACGATTGGTTATGGCCAGTGTCTCGTGCACATTGTGATCTGTAATCAGGATGCCGATATTTTTGTCTTTAAGGGATTTGATGATTTCCTGAATGTCTTCAACAGCAATGGGGTCCACACCGGCAAAAGGTTCATCAAGTAATATAAACTTGGGGTCCGTAACCATCGCACGGGCGATTTCGGTTCGTCTTCGTTCTCCGCCGGAAAGATTATGGCCCTTACTATCAGCCACTTTTTGAAGACCGAATTCTTCGATCAGCTGATCCGATCTTTCACGCCGCTTTTGGGCAGGTACAGCAAAAAATTCAAGAACAGACTCCAGATTCTGCCTTACGGTCAGGTTTCGAAAAACGCTGGCTTCCTGGGCAAGATAGCCGATACCCATTCGTGCCCGTTGATACATGGCCTTGCTGGTAATATCCTGGTTATCCATGTAAATGCGTCCGGAGTTGGGTTTAATCAAGCCGACAACCATGTAAAAGGTGGTGGTTTTACCCGCCCCGTTGGGACCCAGCAGTCCGACTATTTCAGACTGCTCTACCGAGACGCTTACATGATCCACAACAGTGCGTTTTCTGAAACGCTTGACCAAATCATGGCTGTAAAGTCTCGATTTATGTTCGGCAGAATTACTCATCCCATGGATAACGGTCTATTTGTGAGATCGTATGCTGCAACAAGGAAATGCCATGCTCAACATCAACCATATTACACATTTCCACCGAGCTGTGAACGTAACGGGTGGGAGTGGAGATACATGTGACATGCGTGCCAATGCCTGCAAGATATTGCATGCCGGAAGTATCCGTGCCTCCGGCTGTTAATACTTCCCGTTGGTATTGAATATCCTGCGAAGCGGCAATTTCTTCCATAAAGCGGACCAGCGACTCGGTGGCAATTACACTTTTATCAACAACTTTAATAGCTGTTCCGCTGCCGAGTGTAGTCACTTTTCGCCCCTCTTCTACTCCCGGGATATCGGCTGCAATGGTAATATCAAGCGCGATCCCGATATCCGGTTGCAGATTTTGGGCAGCGACTCTTGCCCCCCTGATCCCCACTTCCTCCTGCACTGTAAAAACGGCGTGAAATGTACAAGGAAGTTTTTCACCGGCAAGCCGTTCAATCACCTGGACGAGCATGTATACCGATATTCGGTTATCAAGCGCTTTGGAGGAAATATTTTCACCTAATTTCACGAGAGGACGATCCTGGGTGATGAGCGTGCCGGCGGGTACGATTTCCCGGGTTTTATCCGCAGGAAGACCGGAATCGATAAAAAGTTTTTCTAAAGGCGGAGCTTTGGTTTTTTCTTCATCGGTAAGGAGATGAGCCGGCATGCCGCCGATAATGCCAGGTATAGTTCCTTCCGTGGAATGGATGTGAACACGCTGGGTGTATAAAGTGCGCGGGTCAAACCCGCCGAGTGCATCGAAGCGAATAAAACCTTCTTTATCAACAGAGGTGGATATCAAACTGATTTCATCAACATGAGCCGCACTCATCACTACCGGCTTGCCTGAGCCGAGCGTAACGGTAAGGTTGCCCATTCGGTCAAGATGGCACTGAAGGTTTTGTTGTTCAAACCGCTTTTTCAGAAATGCGGTTAACTGTTTTTCGTATCCGGGTGCTGCTGGAGTTTGCGTTATCGTTTCAAGCAGGGTGAAATCCATTATTTAAACAGTACTTAATTGGTGGATAAGGGAATCAAAGATAAACTTACCGTCATCTGAGCCGAGGTTCTTATCAACAGCCCGCTCAGGATGGGGCATCATGCCCAATACGTTACCCTTTTTATTGCAAATTCCGGCAATGTTATCCATCGAGCCATTCGGATTAACCTCGGGAATAGCTTCGCCCTTTTCATTACAGTACTGAAAAACAATTCGATTCTGTTCTTTTAACTCACGCAAAGTTAGATCATCAGCATAATAGTTGCCTTCTCCGTGAGCGACCGGGATTTCCAGAGGTCGATCAGCAGGGACATCAGAAGTGAACATGGTGGTGTTGTTCCGGCAGGTGATACGTGTCATTTTGCAGGTGAAGCGCAGATGGGCATTATGCATCATAGTGCCGGGCAGCATGCCGGCTTCCAGCAAAATCTGAAACCCGTTGCAAATACCCAGTACCGGACCACCCTTTTCAGCAAAAGATTCGACTTCTTTCATGACGGGAGAAAACCGCGCAATGGCACCGGATCGCAAATAGTCACCGTAGGAAAACCCTCCCGGTATAATTATAGCATCAACATTTCCCAGATCGGTTTCTTTGTGCCAGATGAAATTAGTATCCACACCAAGTTCATGTTTGAGGGCATAATAGGCGTCGTGATCGCAGTTGGCACCAGGAAATACAAGTACGCCGACATTTAAACTCATAAATATTCCTAAGCAGTTGAGAGTTCGGTTATAGAAATTTCAAAGTCCTCCATCACCTCATTGGCCAATAGTTTTTCACAAGACTGACGGGCTTGTACTTCAGCTTCCTGTTTGGTGGGGGATTCAATTGTAAGATCAATGATTTTACCAATGCGCACCTGCTCAACGTAATTAAATCCGAGATTGTGCAGGGCGTGCAAAGAGGCTTTGCCTTTCGGGTCGAGTATTGATGGGCGAAGCCGTATTTTTACTTCGGCATGAAATTTAGCCATGGGTAGTTCGGTTGTGTATTTCAGGTTCTATATGAGAAAGAATTTC
>SLJN01000222.1 GCA_007135115.1 Balneolales bacterium | reverse complement strand
GGGGATTAAAATCAGATTAAGGGTGAGGTTCAGGATAGCTGCAATGCCGACGTTGCGGGCAGCAAGGGATTGGTTGCCGGTCATAATCAATAAAAAACTAACCGAGCCCATGGTTGAAGTAAGTGCTCTGGCGCTGCAAAGGATGATCAACGGAATATACCCCCCGGAAAAATCTGTTCCGTATAGCCACAGATAATAGGGTCCTACAGCGATCAACACGATGGCCGAAAACAATGATGCCAACGACATCCATCGAACACTCCTGCTGACAACCGCTTGCAGCTCTTGCATTTTGTTTTGATGATAGAGCGAAGAGAAATCCGGTGACAATGTTTTATTGACCGCCAGTTGGATGAACACAATCAGAGATGTGATTTTGTTGGCCGCCGCGTAAATACCGACACTATCCGAATCGATTAAAAACCCGACCATCAGCGTATCGATGTTGGCGTTGATGACATAAAGTCCGCTGATTAAAATGAGAGGCAGCGCCTCATAAACCCACTCCCGGGTTTTATACTCCGGCTCAATATCTACAAGATCCTTTGTCAAATACCGGCGTAGCTGCAATTGGCCGATCACCAAAGCCACACCGGCGGCGCCCCATTGCAGCATCAAAGCATGGTAAGCGGTGAACTCACTTTCCCAGAATAGATAGCCGCCCAGAATGGCGATAATCAACAGCCCCGGCATGACCACCAGTTCCGGGAAGTTGCCATATCCGGCCATTTTGCGCCCTTCCAACGCCGACTGCCGCAGCCGGATGAGCGCCAATAGCGGTATCAAAGGAATCGCCATGAGCAGCGCATAGCCAAGCTTTGGGTCGTTGTAGGTGATCATCGCCCAGCTTACGGAAGCAACGATCACTGCAATTACCGCGGAAGCAGCCAGAATCAAATGGCCCGCTTTTTTTATCATCCCGCGAACCAGTGCACTTTCACCATCATTAAGGTAGCGGGCCAACTCCCGGATGACCAGTTTATCCAGCCCGAGCATGGCGATCAACGTGGTGATGGTTACCCAGGAGATGGCAAATGCATACGCTCCATAGCCCTCAGTACCGGTGATTCGCGCCAGAAGAATGGCGGTGAGGAAGGTCAGCCCTGTGTGAGTGAGCTTCTGAAAGAAAACGAAGGCGGCGTTAAAGCGGGGAGTGTTGGGTTGAATAATTTTTTGGAGTGAAAATAGCACTATGATTTACCTGTATAATTCATTTCGCCTGTTAGCACCGCTTCATAGTGCGGAAAAACTTACTCAGGTAATCGATTAAACCCAAACAGAAAATGATGCCCCCTGATCTTTTATCATTTATCCCAATGAAAGATGGTCGGATTTAGTCCGGTAAACTTATAAACCGCTCTTGCCTGTAACAGGTTAACTACGATGAATGATATGAGTGAGGAGACTGCCGCTCCCTCAATTCCCCAAACCGGAATCAGTACGTAATTCAACACAATATTGATAATGACGGCAAGCCCCACATTCCATGCGGCTATATTTTCGTGGGAAGTCATGATTAGCAAATGGCCAACCGGCCCCATTAGTCCGCTAAATACCTTGGCAAAGCATAAAATGGCCAGCGTTAAATGAGCTACCGTAAACTCTGCACCAAAAATCATCAAATACCAGTGCCCAAGTGCAACAAGGCCAATCATCAATAGCACCGACACCAATGTTACCGCTCGTACACTATGCGTTACCACGCTTTGTAATTTTTGAATATTCCCCTCTTTGTAAAGGGATGCGAAATTCGGTGAAAGCGTCTTATTTACGGAGAGCATCACAAAAGTCATCAGCAAAGCACCTTTGCTGGCTGCTGAATAAAACTCGGTCGCATCCGCCCCGCCGAGAAAACCAACCATGATGACATCCGTGTTCGCATTTACAATGTATAATCCACTGATGAGCATCAGCGGCGTTGCTGAAGAGAGCCACTTGCGGGTTTCGTATTGCGGTTTTGCCTGTTTAACTGATTCAGGAAGATACGCTCGTCGTATAATCGAAACGATCATTAACGTAACTACGCCGGCGCTAACTTTTGCAGCGATAGCCCAATAAGCCGAAAATTCATCCTGAAAAAGAAACCACCCTCCTGCAACCAGCATGACCATCATAACAGGATTAACCAATAACTCCGGTAAATTTCCCAGAAACGCCTGACGTTTTGCTTCCATCGCCGCCTGCCTTACCCGTACCAAAGCAAGTATGGGAATCAGCGGCAAAGCAACCAGCAAACTGTTAATCAGTAGAGTACTATCTTCCTCAACTACTAAATGTTTGATCTGGCCTGCGCCTGACCATATCAGCCCTATAACCAAAATGGAGAGTGAAATGACGATCAGATCGGCGCGCCTGAGCAGCCCGCGTTGTAACCCCGTAGCGTTATCAGTTTCGAGTCTGGCATACTCCCTTACGATCAGTTTGTTCATCCCGAACAACCCCACCATGGATAAAATAGCTATCCATGAAATCGCGAAATTATAGGCTCCGTATCCGTCACTTCCTACAATCCGGGCGATGAGGATAGCCGCAACGAATGTCAGCGCAGTACTTAACAGCTTCAGCAGAAAGATTCCGGCAGCGTTTTGCTGAGTTTTACTTCCTTTGAAAGAGGCAATATTCACTTCTATGATCCGGGTTATATCCATTCTGTCAGTCTGATCCGGAGTAAAGGTGCTGATGACTCCGAAGAATTGCGATTCTCAATAATTTGTGTTTGGTAAATGAAAGGATAATCAGAAAAATGTCTTCTTTTGTCAGTCCGAGACTCTAAACAGCAGAGATTGCCGAACGGACATCGCTACAAACCTTTTGAATATCGCGATCTGTGCGAATAGTCTGAACCCGAGCGCCTCGCTCTTTGAGAATTTTACTCCCAGCATCTGCTATTTCTAAACTTTGGCGAGTGCGTTGAAGTATCACATCTTTATTCCTGTTTCGATGCTCCGGATTTTGCTGATCCGTCATTCGCTCAAATATTCGTTCAACGATTGCTTCTTCCGGTGCTGTCAGATGTATTGCACACTCAGGTGCCGGCAAAAGGGAGTAGAATTTTTCGTTATTCTTATCATCCCGGGTGATTTCAAAAAACTCCCGATCCAGGGCACGTTGGCACCATGACCAATCATAACATACACTGAGTGGCGAGGGGAAGCTTTCAACGGGTAACGTCTCATACACCCAATACAACATCCGCTCCATCATTTCGAACCTTCGGCCGGCATGACTTATATTCGATGGCAAAATTTCAATCAGGAATCGTAAAAAATCATGCCACTCACCTTTTAAAACTAAATCACGGCCGGAATCCTGTACTATAGATTTTCGTATTTTCTCATTCAGTGCAGAAGAAGCGGGAGTAAGATTACAAATTTGTTTTTTCCATCTATATAAACCACCCTGTTTGCGGATATACGGTTTAATTACTTTAAAATGGGCTTCTGAAGGTGAAAGCCATTTTCGTTTCTTATCTTTTAAGATATTATTGTAAACCGTTGATTTACCGACAGCAGGTGCCCCGAAAAAATCTATGCGTTTCATATCACCGAATATACTGATCGTAATTTTAAATCATCAGCAAGTGTTGAGCTGAAGATATTTTATGAATAAAAATCCGGACTGGAAACTTACTACATCTGAAGGAATTACACCCGAGCTGGCTCGTCAGATTTCAGAGTTCCGAAAAAATTTTGATATAGATCAGAGCAGACAGGTCCGGACAAGTGCTCCCGAATACTATATATGGAAATTTAACGACAACCCGGTTGATAATGGCTGTGTTGCGATGGGTGTCAGTGACGACCGCATTGTCGGGGTCCACACCTGCACCTGGCGGCATGCATATTACAAGGGCAAAAAATATAAAGCAGCCAAACTTGGCGACGCCTTCACACTTAAGCGTTTTACCGGCCGCGGAATCAATACAAGCCTTGGCAAAAGTTGTCGCGACTGGGCTTTATCCAGGGGTGCTGATTTCATCTACTTTAATCCCAACGAATTTTCTCTGCCGGTAGCAACGAAGCTGAACCTGATTGATCACCCACATATTAATTATTACTTCTGGCTTCTCCCCATCAAAAGCAGCGGCTTAATTAAGTCTGACCGTTTTAAAGCTCTGAAAAAAGCCGCAGATGTTACCACCAAAGGGATATACAAAGCCTTGAGCCATCAATCTAAAAAAGGTCTCGAACTAACCGGACCTGATTTTGACAATGCCTTTGATACTCTAAATACCGACCTATCTCGCCGGTTTGCTTTTTATTTTGATAAAAGTGCCGCATACCTTCGTTATCGCTACGCTGAAAACCCGGATCGTAAGCTTTACCGGGTAGTCACGTACCGCAACCCAAATCTAAAATCCGTATTGATCTTCAAAGATACCATCCAATGGGGGCTTCGGGTAATCTCTGTGGTGGATTGGTACGGATCGGACTCCTCATCGATGCGCAAAGTTTGGTTGAAGTTTGTTCGAACAGCCTGTGAGGAATCCTATGATATGGCCGCCGCCTGGTTCCCGATGAAATCGGCATTTATAAGATCTATGCTGCCGGCTGGCGCACTGCCGTATAAATCCAAAACCTGGACCATCTATGATAACCAAACTGGCAGGCAGCTTCTTAATGAAAAATCTCTGATCTTATTCACCGCAACCGAAGCTGATTTCATTTGAAACCGTTGCCCGAATCAATCTGTCATATCCTCGCCTATCATGAAATTTTAAAGGATTCCTCTTTGCTGAGCGGATTTCAGTCAAAAAGTGCCGACACCTACAAAGTGTCTCTGGAAGCATTTCGCGAACAACTTGACGCCATCACCAACCTTACAAACTCTGCCCCCGTAATATTGAATCCCTCAACAGCAGAAGGATGGGCGTTGACGTTCGATGACGGGGGGATCAGCAATTACGATGTGATTTTGCCGGAGCTGGAAGACCGGGGTTGGAAAGCGCATTTTTTTATCGTGACCAGCTGCATCGGGTCTCCGGGCTTTATGTCTGCCGATCAGACTCGAGAATTGCACCGCCTCGGTCATTCAGTAGGCTCCCACTCGGTCACCCACCCGGCCGGGATGAGGAAGATGCCTGCAAAAAAGATTTTAAAAGAGTGGCAGGACAGCAAAAATCGGCTTGAAGATATCCTTGGTGAATCGGTAACATCAGCCGCAGTGCCCTTTGGCTCCGTTGATTCTGCTTCGTTAAACACCCTGGCATCAACGGGATACCGTACCATATTTACATCGGACCCGGTTTCATACCCCAAAAACATCAAGGATGCCACCGTTTGGGGCAGATATACCGTAACGTCAAAAACATCCGCCCGAAAAGTGGCTAAACGGGCTGCCGGAAAACCCGGAACTTTTGCCGGCGAACGTCTCTACTTTCACCTGAAACAAACCGTGCGATCATTCACGAAATAAGGTTTTGATAAAGCTGGTGAAACTGTTCAGCAGCCCGAGTTTTGCCAAACCTGCTGACGATGCGGTTGCGAACCTTCTCAGGATCAAAGGAATCAATGGAATCCAGTATTTCACCAAGAATTTCTGCAAGGTTTTCGGGATTGGATTTATCGGCAAGCATCCCGACCTCCGATTCCACGATTTCTTCGGGTCCGCCGCTCCGGGTTGCCACCAGAGGTACCCCGCATGCCCCCGCCTCAATTAACCCGATTCCAAAACCTTCACTACGACTCGGCAGTACGAACAGGTCTGCCGCTTGATAAAACCCAACAAGCTCTTCGTACGGTACCGGCGGATGAAAGATGACTCGCGAATGTTCAATTGAGTCGGCCTTCCGGTGTAAATCCGCCGAAAAGGTGTCCCGGAAATCCGTCCCGATTAGATGAAGATCGATACTGCGGTGCTGCAAGTGCCGAATACTCTCCACCAGATCATCTACTCCTTTTTCGGATTTAAAATTGGCCACGCACAACAGCTGCGTCCGCTGTACATCCCAGCCCATTTGGTTTTTCGCACGGTTTTTATCCGCAGGGATGGTAAAGCGCCCGGCATCCACCCAGTTCGGAATATGGTGAATGTTATCGGATATCCGGGGTAATGCCCGGGCCATATCCTCCTTTAACTGCATTCCGACTGCAATGATAGCGGATGCGGCCAAAAGCTGCTCATTTCTCAACCCGGCGACATGCCCGGTTCGATACCAGTCACTGCCATGCACCTGAACCACGGTTGGTATGCCGGAATCTTTCAACCGGGAAACCAACTGCGCATCCGGAAAAGCCCAGTGGATGTGAACCAGGTCCGCTTGCCAGCTCAGAATTTCAGCGGCCAGATGCTGGTACTGCTTTGCCACTAATCGGGCTAATGTATGGCGGGGCAATGACCAAAACCTCCATCTATTGGCCTGCGGAGGTTGTAACAAAGGCGAAGAGGCAAATTTTGATTTCCGCGCAAACGGAGGATATCGGGGTGTGGGCACCCACACCTTAACCTCGGCGAATTCCTCAAGCATTTCCGCATGATTTCGAATAAACACCCCATGTTTAAATCCGGATTCGCTTGGGTATAGGTGTGAAACTATCGCTATTTTCATCTACGATTTTCTACTTGTGCCTCAATACATATATCATTCGCAACCACCCTTGATAATAAAGGATCTTTGCATTACTTCCATAACCTATGTCTGATCCAACCGTCAGTATCATCATACCTACCCGGAATCGATCCGAACTGGTAAAAAGAGCTATCCGGTCGGCATTAAACCAATCCTACGATAATGTCGAGGTTGTGGTGATTGATGACGGTTCTGCCCCCGAGCATCTGGCAGCATTATCAGAGTTTGAAGCGCCCGGGCTTACCATACTAAAAAATCAAACCAACCGTGGCGGACCATATTCCAGAAACCGGGGGTGGAAGTCCTGCAACGGTGATTTTATCATTTTCCTGGATGATGACGATCAAATTGAGCCGGAAAAAGTGGAGCTTCAAATTAGAAAGTTTAAAGAATTGGATGACCCCGAAGTTGGCGTGGTTACATCACATGCCGTGGACTATCGGTCAAGCGAGAAGCAGATCAAATACAACCGCATCCGGGGGGATATCCACTCGAAAGTGCTGAAATCCTACGAACTGCACGGCATTGAAACCATGATGATCCGGAAATCCTGTATCGAACAAATTAATGGTTTTGATCCTGACCTTGTTGCCAATCAGGAATACGATTTGATAGTACGGCTGAGCAGGGTTTGTAAGTTCGATTATGTTGATGAGATCCTATCCTGCGAAAATCGCTCCGAAAATCAGATTAACCTGAATTTCGGGAAAAAGTTTAAAGCTGCCGGTCAAATCTGGGCCCGGCATCACCCTTTTTGGGTACAAGACGGATGGAAGACGGTCGCCTATAATTACATCCGCTTTTTATACCTATTTAGCCGCTATAGTATCGGTATGGTGTTTGGCGAAAAGGTATACCGGTTTGTGGAGCGACAGAAGTCGTAGCACTCTTTTATAGTGCTTCTAAAAATACAGTTAGCATCTTAAAAAACGCCAATAGCCAATATCTGATCCGGTTGGCCCGGTATATTCGGTAATTCAGGAAGATTCAGGTTGGACCGATTCGTAGGAGGCTGTCTAAAAAGAAAATTATTGATACTGGCATGCTAAAAAATTAATAGTCAT
>SLJN01000272.1 GCA_007135115.1 Balneolales bacterium | reverse complement strand
TACGATTCTCATCATTTTGAGTTTGATCATTGCCTTTTTTAGCACCTTATTGTATTGGATTCCAGATATCGCTGTAGAAATTCCACACTATATTACGCCGATTCCGTTAATCATTGCAGGTATACTTGCAACAATCGGATTCAATATCCGATTTCAGGAGAACGGGAACGTTCTTGATGAAAATTCCATTACGCAAGAGTTAGAAACGGAACACTTATGAATATATCCATCACAGACGCAGCTCGCACTAAGATAGTCAACCTCGTAGAAGAAGGGGAGTTGGACTCGCCTGAAGTCCGCCTTGTATCCGGATGTGCCGGATGTTCCGGTCTTTCCGTAGGTATTTCCATTGATGACCCAAGGCAGGAAAATGATCATATCGAAGAGGTTCAGGGAGTTGCAGTTTGCATAGAAGAAGATTCTAAATCTTACGTAGAAGGAACTACCATAGACTACGAAGAGAATGAATTCGGGGGTAACTTCATCCTTTCTAATGAATACGGCAGCTCCGTCTGCTTCCTATAATTCCAATTAATAAAAATTTACTCTGCTGATTCATGACCACATTAGAAGTCATAACGGGACAGCAAGCACCGCTGTTTACGTTGCAGGATACCGAAGGCAAGCCTTTCTCCTTAAAAAATCATATTGGTGATAAAAACATAGTCGTACTTTTTTTCCCACTGGCCTTCAGTGGCGTCTGCACTGAGGAGATGTGCAACGTTAGAGACAATATGGCGCAGTACGACCAGCTCGACGCCAAAGTTATTGGTATCTCTGTAGATAGTTTTTTTACGCTTGCTGAATTCAAAAAAGCCCAAAATCTTAGCTTACCGCTGTTGAGTGACTTCAACAAAGAAGCCTGTGCCGCCTACGGAGTCCTGAATTATGATTTTTTCGGAATGAACGGAGTGGCCAAAAGAGCAGCATTTGTAATTGATAAATCCGGAGTCATCCAATACACTGAAATATTGGATGATGCAGGAAATCAACCCGATTTTGCTGCAATTCAGTCAACTCTTGAAGAACTCCGTTAGACAGGGCAAGTCAGGCTACAAATTCCTTTGCCTTATGTTCCTGGCTACGAAAAAGTAACTGTAGATTTTCATTGGCTTGCTTAAATTGAGCCCGGTTTTCTTTGGAAATTTGCGACCAGCAAAGCGGGAGCAATAATCCCCAAAAAATAGCACCGTGCAACAATTTCACACGTCCCCGGGATCTGGGTACGAGCGTGAGATAGTATTGAAAGCCAAACAAATGTGAAACGCCTACATGGGTTGTATTCCAGATCAGTTTACGGTTTTCTTCGATTACATCCAGACGGGTCTGTAAACGACCTGTGGATATGCACTCCGGATTGAGTTGCAAATTAAACTCCTGATGACGCTCAAGCTTTCCTTCAACAGTGCTTAAAGCCGTATTCCAGTTCTTATAACCTTCAAAATCGGTCAAGGTTGACCAAATTTGCTCGACAGGAGTGTATAATCGGGTAGAAGTTCTGATTTCTTTCATCATGAATGTTGATTTGGTTGTTAGTGAATACCTTGAATTTCACATAGCCAACCAAATACTGAACCTATAATCAAATAGGTTATAATTTATCTGATTTTTGCTACAGCTGGATTATTAGGATAAGCTACAGTGCACAAAAAGGGTGATGTTTCAGAGATTCCATTGATGGCAAATTGAATAGGGAGTTTATAGTAATAAAATGATATACTTTACATAATATTAATTATAAGACGCTTAGGTGTATTATTCATTCAATGACTGCCATATCAATTGTGAATTCCCGATATTTCGGATCAATTAATCACCTTGTACCCAACTTTTCATGAATCTTGTTGTCTCCTGTGAATTCGGATTAGAACCCATTGTAATTGATGAACTCACAGAACTCGGTTATCATCACGCTGAACAAATTGTTCCCTCCAGGATTTTAATATCGGACGCCTCCGAGTCCGACATCTATCACTTAAATATTGCCGCCCGCACCATCCACCGCGTTTTTGTCCTTCTTGGTGATTTTGAATGCTCCGGTATGGATGAAATCATTCAGGCCGGCCGCTCTGTGGACTTCAAATTATGGATGGATGATGCTCAAACTTTCGGAATCCGTGGATTACGCGAAGGTTCGCATGACTTCGGCTCCATGGATATCGCCCGGGAAATCGGTTCGGTCGTCGTGGATTATTTTAAAACTCAGTCCGGCCGCCGCATCCAGGTTAATCTTGATGATCCGGACGTCGAAATCATGGCACACCTTTCCGGAGAACGGCTGCTTCTGATGATCGCTACATCATCCCAATCCATTCATAAGCGTATTGAGCGGCCGTACCAACATTTTGCATCTCTTAAGCCATCTATTGCGGCAGCGTTACTTAGAAAGTCCTCCTGGAAAAGTTATAAGTCAGTTTTGGATCCCATGGCCGGCAGCGGCGTAATCCCAATCGATGCCGCTATGCAAGCCCGTAATATGGCACCCGGACTTATGGCTGATCACAACATGTTCCGCTTCGACAGACTTCGATTTCTTAATTATGAAAACTTTCAGAAACTACTTGAAGTCTATAAGGATAAGGTATTGCCGGCCAGCGATTGTGATATTCGATCCGCTGACCGGTATGAACGAAGCATTTCCGGTATGGAGCAAAATATCACCCATTTCGGACTCGAAAATGACATCCGTATACAACCCGGAGATGCCGAAAATCTCGATTACCTGGAAAAAGGTGAAGCCCCCTGCATCGTAACCAATCCCCCCTACGGAATGCGCATTGCCAATCCTTATGTTGTGAAGATGTTATACACCAACTTTGCAAGAGCCTGCATGAATAAGGAAGTCAAAGAGATTGTTGCCGTGACGCCCCGAAGACATCACTGGATTGTTTCTTTCACCTCTCAGGGCTATAAACTGAACTTCATGCAGCGTTTTTATTTCGGACGGCTTAATGTTTATATGATGAAGCTATCGGTATGATAAAAAGTATGAGAATAAGTACAAGAAAGAGGTTTTAAGCTAAATTTTTATGCAACTCGATACGAACGGAGAACTTGATACGCCGGAATGGGCAAAAAAAGTAGTTTGGTACCAAATTTATCCTGAGCGCTTTGAAAATGGTGATACCAAAAATGATCCTAAACTTGAGGATCAGATTGGATCCTATCCGCATGACCAGTCCCGACCGTGGCAGGTTCATCCCTGGGGTGCTGATTGGTACAAGCTTCAGGATTGGGAGCAAAATCATCTGAATATCTGGGATAACATCCAGCGGCGGCGTTATGGCGGGGATTTACAGGGTATCATCAACCGGTTAGATTATCTTGAAGATCTGGGTATAGGCGCTATATACCTGAATCCGGTTTTTGAATCTCCCTCCCATCATAAATACGACGGGGCGACCTATCACCATGTTGATCCGACGTTCGGCCCGGACCCCGAAGGCGACCGCAAACTCATCAAACAGGAAACTCCGGATGATCCGGATACCTGGGTTTGGACTTCGGCGGATAAGTTATTTCTTCAACTGATACAAGAAGTTCACAAGCGTAATATCAGAATTATTATAGATGGCGTTTTTAATCACGTGGGGCTGAACCATTGGGCTTTTCAGGATGTCAAAGATAAACAGCGAGATTCCAAATTCGGACGTTGGTTTAAAATCCGTTCCTACGAAAATCCGGATACCGGTACCCCCTTTCGTGTTACTACCTGGGAAGGCTTTCAGGAACTGCCGGAATGGCGGGAAGATAAAAACGGCCTGGTACGCGGTCCCAAAGAATATGTTTTTGATATCACCCGCCGGTGGATGGATCCCCATGGCAACGGTGATACTTCTGCCGGAATCGACGGCTGGAGACTCGATGTCGCCTTTGAAGTCAAGCACCCCTTCTGGAAAGAATGGCGGGATCTGGTTAAATCCATAAACCCGGAAGCCTATTTAACCGGTGAGGTTATTGGTGAGATAGACCTTCAGCAAGAATTTCTTCAAGGTGATGAGTTCGATGCCATTATGAACTATGAGTTCGCATTTAACCTAACCGAATGGATCGGCAGTTCACGCCCGATAAACGTATCGCATTTTGTGAAAAATATGAAACAGCTCTGGGATGCATTTGACCCGGAGATCAACATGGTCATGCAAAACTTGCTGGATAGCCATGACACTTCCCGCATTACATCTCAGATTTACAATCGGGATCTGTCGCTTCAATACCGCAACTGGTGGAATTTCTTTGAGAAATCCCGCGGCTCCAATCCGAAATATAAAACGGATAAACCCGACGATCATACATGGAAACTGTTCCGGTTAATCACCCTGGTTCAATTTACCTGGCCTGGAGCACCCATGATATATTACGGCGACGAAGCCGGCATGTGGGGCGCAAACGATCCTTGTTGCCGAAAACCCATGGTCTGGCCGGATAAAAAGTACGAAGATGAACAGTATCTCCCGGACGGGAGCAAATTACAATCCCCAAAACCGGTTTCTTTTGACCGAGATCTATATCAGTGGTACAAACAGCTCATATCCCTCAGAAACAGCTCTCCTGAACTGCAGACAGGCACTTTAAAATTTGAGCATTATGAGGACTCACCCCAAACTCTGATCTATTCCAGGAACAATGGAAACGAAACGTTTTATGTATTGATTAACAATGGGATAAAGCCTTTCACTTTAGAACTTCCCGAAGGGGTTTCCGGCAAACAGGTTTTTCCGGAGACTTCAACAACATCAGAAAATGAATTCGAATTAGAACCCCATTCCGGAATGGTTGTACAAAAAACCTGATAACGGTTTGGTGTATATGCAATCTTCTATTTATTTAAGGCGCTTTTCCCAATAATCCGGTTTTCTCTTCATATGCATGATGGCAAAAATTATGATCAATTCATCCCTGTAAACCTTGTAGACAATCGAATAAGGAAAGCGATTAAGAAAAATGCGTTTTGTTTGATGTAGGTAGGGATGCCCTGCTTGGGAAAATTTTATCAGTCTCTCAACAGAATCTTCAAACTCTTGAATAAAATCGTAGGAAAGGGCCTCATCAAATTGTTTGTAATAATCTACGATATCGTAAAACTCGGCTTCTGCGGCATCTTCAAGTTCAAAGGTCATTTTACCCATTAGCCAAGAAGTGACTGCGCATTCTTTTTTACTTCACTCCAGGGTTTTGCAGAACTTTTGCCTTGCTCATACCGGTCAATACGTTTTTTGAGTTCTTTTGACCAAGCTTCCTCCGATTCAAATTCTTTCTCCGGATGAAGACTATCAATCAGTATGCGTGCAAGTTCCGCACGTTCCTCATCTGAAAGTTTAAGTGCTTGTTTTTTGATTTTTTCGTTAATCATAGCTTTGCTCAAATAGTTCGAATGCTTCTACAGTATGAAAATAAACTCGAAAAAATGAAAATAATTTTGTCAGATGGTTGAGGTTGCTTAACTGATATTTTAACCTTTCCATCTCTGCAAACCAGTAAATCAATGTATACTATGATTCCATTCAAAACTTCTTCCCTTCTCCCCTTTCTTATTTCCATTTCATTTCTGTTTAGCGCCTGTGGAACGCCGGGTCCGGCCGGTGAAACGGATGAGCTGGATGATGATCACGGAATTGAGTTTGAAGAGACTGAAACCGATCCCATCCAGGAGGAATATCAGGTAACGGCAGAGCAAATTATCGAACGGGCTATGCAGGATGATCACGCCTGGCAGCGCATGGCAGAGTTGGTGGATTACTTTCCGCACAGATTGAGCGGCTCTCAGATGCTCGAAGACGCCATTGATTGGTCCGTAGAACAAATGGAAGAAGATGGATTCCCCGAAATCCGCACGCAGGAAGTCGAAGTACCCCATTGGGAGCGCGGCGAGGAATGGGCTAAGCTGAATACGCCCGTAGAGCGCAACCTGCGTATGCTCGGATTGGGTAACACCCCTCCCACTCCGGAAGATGGAATTACCGAGGAGGCTATCGTCGTAGAAAGTTTTGATGAGCTGGAAGAGCGATCGGATGAAGTTGAAGGGAAAATCGTGGTGTTCAATGCCGAGTTCACCAACTATGGGGAAACGGTTCAGTACCGTACACAGGGACCGGCAAGAGCGTCCGAAAAAGGGGCCGTTGCCGCATTGATTCGCTCTGTGACGCCAAAATCCCATCAGCATCCGCATACCGGTAATTCCGGTTTTCCGGATGGTGTTGAACCCATCCCGACAGCAGCGCTTACCGTGGAAGATGTGAAATATATGCAGCGCATGCAGGACCGCGGCGAATCGCTCGAAATTGAACTCTATATGGAATCAAACCTGCATGATGAACCGGCCATATCGCGTAATGTGATTGCAGAGATTCCCGGCTCCGAAAAACCCGAAGAAATCGTGGTGCTTGGCGGACATATCGATTCCTGGGATATCGGTCAGGGTGCGATGGATGATGCCGGCGGCGTTGCCGTAACCTGGGAAGCACTCCGGGTGATTCATGAAATGGAACTTGAGCCGCGGCGAACGATCCGTCTGGTACTTTGGACCAACGAGGAAAACGGCGTTGAAGGTGGCCGCGCCTATCGGGACAAAATCATTGAAAATGGTGAACTTGAGGATCACGTGCTTGCCATGGAGTCCGACTTCGGCACTTTTGAACCATTGGGCTATGGTTTTGGCGGCTCTGATGAAGCGATGGAGATGCTGCGGCCCATTGCCAATTTGATGGAACCTATCGGCGCAACCCGTTTGGATGATCAGCCTTTAGGCACGGTAGATCTGGGTCCGCTGGAAGATGAGGGCGTGCCCATTATGGGATTTCATACCGATACGGAGAAATACTTCTGGTATCATCACAGCGAAAAAGACACCCCGGATAAGCTCGACCCCGAAGAAATGGCCGGCAATGTAGCTAAAATCGCCGTGATGGCTTATGTCGTAGCCGATATGGAAGAGCGGTTGCCGAGGTAGTTGATGTCTTGAAGCCTTTCGGCGAAATAAAGCACCAAAACACAAGCACCAAATAACAAATAAATTCCAAAATCCAATTTTCAATGACCCAAACCAGCCCTGTCAACCGTTTGGGGTTTGGAAAATTGGGTATTGGAGCTTATTTGTAATTTGATTTTTGATCATTGTGATTTGCAACGCTCTCTCTACACTGCCGTTGTTGATTGCGCATGCTCTTTGGCGGCATTTTCAAACAACGCATCATACCTCTCAATCGCTTTATCCCAATCCAGGTGGGCGTTGACGGCTTTCAATGTGGAAACCGGCAGCGGTTTGGTATGGCCTTTCAGTAACTCGTGCAATAGTTTGAATAACTCGTCTTCATCTTCATAAAATACGGGTGCATGAAGTAAAGGCTCTTTGAGGTTATCCGGCATCAGCTCCGGATAGGTGAGTTTATTCGGCATGACCGGGTGGCATCCGCAGTAAATGGCCTCCATTATCGCCACGCAGAAAAATTCGTGTTCTGCGGTGGAAATGACGATATCCCCTTTATGCAATAGATTGCTGTAGACTTCGAAATCATCCACATAGCCGTAATGGATGATGCGGCTGCCGTAGCGTTTCCAGGCTTCCCGGAAGGCCTGCGGTTTGTCATGTTTGTTGTCGCCGGCAAGAATGAGCTCAAAATCACATCCGCTGTCGTCCAG
>SLJN01000158.1 GCA_007135115.1 Balneolales bacterium | reverse complement strand
TAGCCCCCCGACCGCGTCGGGGGTTTATGAATCCTCCTCCCCGCACCCAACCCCGCGAAGCGGGGTTGAACCCTTACATAGGTTTTTTGCCCTCATGATTCAACCCGGCTTCGCCGGCTAATCATATTTAATCCCTTCGGGATTTTATACGGGTAATAAGGATTAAATACCATCTGCTACAGTTGCCTTAATAATTTTCGTCTGCTCACAAGACAGATAAAAATTATTAGTGACTAACTTGAGATTTTTTCAGTGCCAGGCAAAGGTTTAGCCACTTCAAACCTAAATTCTAAAGGCATCCGGTGATGGAGGCCATCTAATACTATTCAGAAAAGCGCTTTCAGAAATTTAATCAGTCTAATGAATTAAAATATTTAAGAAATTAGGTTAAATAAAAAAATATACTAAAAAAGTATTGTTTTTAGTTGTTTATACTTTATATTTGTCGCTGTTGTCAATTCAAACAAATTAAATCTACCGATATGAGTAAAGACTATCGACGTTATGACACGCTGGCAGCCGTAAAAGAGCTGGATTATCCCGCTAACGGACTTGCTGAAAATGGGGAAAAAGGAATTCCGGTTAATATCACAGAGATCTTCGGAGAGAATACCCTTCATCTGGACTTGCTTAAGGAGCGCCTGCCTAAATCAGTCTGGAAAGAATTAAAGAAAACGATTAAAGATAACGAGCCAATCAATATAGATGTGGCCGACGCGGTAGCGGTTGTTATGAAGGATTGGGCGACTGAAAAAGGCGCCACACATTATACGCACTGGTTCCAACCGCTGACCGGCCAGACTGCTGAAAAGCACGACAGTTTTATCACCCCGAATCAGGGTGGGGGAGCGATGACCCAGTTTTCCGGTAAGGATTTAATTCAGGGTGAACCCGATGCTTCAAGCTTTCCAAGCGGCGGACTGCGCCCAACGTTCGAAGCTCGCGGATATACCATCTGGGACCCGACATCACCGGCATTTATTGTTGAAAATAAAAACGGCAAGGTTCTCTGTATTCCAACGGCTTTCGCTTCCTGGAAAGACGGAGAAGCACTTGATCACAAGACACCCTTGTTACGCTCTAACGAAGCGCTCAACAAACACACCCTCGAAGCCCTCGATCTATTTGATGTAAAAGCCAAATGGGTTAGCTCAACCGGCGGCTTTGAGCAGGAGTATTTTTTAATCGATCAGGAGTTTTTCTATCGCCGGCCAGACCTTGTGACCAGCGGTCGTACACTCGTCGGCGCAAAACCGCCTAAAGGTCAGGAGCTTGACGATCATTATTTCGGGTCTATTCCCGATCGGATCATCAATTTCATGATGGAAGCGGAAAAAGAGCTCTATCGCCTTGGCGTACCGGTCAAAACGCGCCATAACGAGGTAGCTCCGAGTCAGTTCGAGATTGCCCCGATTTTTGAAAAAAGCAATATCGCCGCTGACCACCAGCAGCTGACCATGATTACCCTAAAGCGCATTGCCCGGAAGCACGGCCTGGTATGCATGCTCCATGAGAAGCCGTTTGCCGGATTGAACGGAAGCGGAAAACACGCAAACTTTTCCATAGCCACGGATCGCGGTCAGAATCTTCTCGAACCAGGAGATAACCCGCATTCCAACATGCAATTCCTGTATTTCTTTACCGCGGTACTTAAGGCGGTGCACGATTATCAGGATTTACTGAGAGTCTCTATTGCCAGTGCGGGTAACGATCATCGCCTTGGCGCAAACGAAGCTCCTCCGGCAATTCTTTCGGTATTCACAGGCGATCAGCTCGAAGATATCGTAAACCAAATGCTAAATGGCGGGGCGAAATCTTCCAAGCAAGGCGGCTTACTCGGTCTGGGTACTTCCGTACTGCCGGAACTGCCACGACATGCTGCTGATCGTAACCGAACTTCACCATTCGCCTTCACCGGAAATAAGTTTGAATTCCGGGCAGTCGGTTCCAATCAATCCGTTTCCTTCCCGGTCACGGTGCTGAACACCATTACCGCTGAGTCCCTGCGTCAAATGAATGCAGCGCTGAAAAAGGCCAAGGAGGAAAAGGGCAGTCTGGAAGAAGGGCTCAAAACCGTGCTCAAAGACACGCTTGAAGATGTAAGAAAAATCATCTTTAACGGTGACGGTTATTCCGATGCATGGAAAAAAGAAGCTGAAAAGCGAGGGCTGCTCAATCTTGAAAATACCATGGTAGCTTTGCCTACCCTTGTCGATGAAAAGAATATCAAACTTTTCGAAGAACACAAGGTGCTCAATAAGGCAGAGCTGGAGTCTCGCCATGAAATTTGGACCGAGCAGTATTTTATCACCCTCAATATCGAGGCCGAAACAACGGCAAATATTGTGAAAACCATGTTGATTCCTGGTGCTGTTCGGTATCTGAATGAATTGCTTGCACTGAATGACCGAGGCAAGTCAACCGGACTCAAGGTCGACAGTACCAGTGGTTTGGCTACTGAGATCAACGATACACTCGGTGAATTGACGGTAGCCTTGAAGGAGCTGGAAAAACAAAATGCCGAACTCGGCGGTGAAAGTCCGTTCGAAAAAGCCAAGCATCTTCACAACAATGTGCTACCGGCCATGAACAAGGTCCGTGAGATAGCCGACCAGCTTGAAGACATGGTAGCCGACGATTACTGGCCGTTGCCGGCTTATCGTGAAATGCTTTTCGTTAAATAGCATACATTCTATAAACGGTAGAACGATAACATCTCCCCGGTTTCCTGGATAAGGGAACCGGGTTTTTTATGTCAAGCAGCTGACGTTGGTATTGGATGGTGGGTTTGAGTTTGCTTGTTCGTGTGTTTGATTGTTTGGTTGTTGGTCAGCTGGTATGGTAGCTACTTAACGTCATCCCGACCGAAGGCGCGGTGAGGTGTATGCTATTATTGAAAGTTCCTACCGCGCCGGAGTGGAGGGATCTGCAAAGGCAACCAACGCAAAAAAGGTTTTGGGCTGGCTCTTGGCAATTGTAGAAACCGATTGTAGCACGTTAGATTCCTCCATTCCGTCGCGGTTGACTTGATTGCACAGGCAACCTTTATAGCCGCGACTCCAGTCGGAATGACGTTGTCAGGGGACGTGGGTAGCCCATCCTAACGTCATCCCGACCGAAGGCGCGGTGAGGTGTATGCTAATGTTGATAATACCTACTGCGCCGGCGTGGAGGGATCTGCAAAGGCAACCAACGCTGATAAGGGCTGGTTCTTGGCAATTGTAGCAACCGATTGTAGCCCGTTAGATTCCTCCATTCCGTCACGGTTGACTTGATTGCACAGGCAACCTTTATAGCCGCGACTCCAGTTGGAATGACGTTGTCGGGGGACATGGGTACCCATCCTAACGTCATCCCGACCGAAGGCGCGGTGAGGTGTATGCTATTATTGAAAGTTCCTACCGCGCCGGAGCGGAGGGATCTGCAAAGGCAACCAAAGCTGAAAAGGTTTTTGGATTGGTTACTGGCAAAGTTGCCAACATGGACTAAACTCACCCCTGACCCCTCTCTAATGCATTTAGAGAGGGGAACTTTATGGCTAACTTGGATTTATAAGCATCCCAAATAAATGTTAGCCAGGATTTCCGCTCTATGAGTTAATCTCCAAACATTGAACCCGAGTCACCCCTTCTCTGGATGCACCAGAGAAGGGGCCGGGGGATGAGTTTAGTCCAACCACCGGCTGAGATTGTATGCCACAGCTCCACCAAACGCCGGCCGTATGCGCTGTGTCCGACTACCGGCGGATCCCCGACTCGGCCGATTATCCCTACGCGTCCTCGCGGAGGTTGTGTTGGCCTGCGCTTTCCCGTGCATCCCTCGGCGACCATTTAAGCAGGTTCATCGGAATTGCCTCGGGATATGGCGGGCGGCGGCGGTTTACCCGATATTGCGCTACGCTCTATCCCGCGCTACCGACAAGTCGTTCTTACAGGACGTTTTTTTATTCACCCAAAACCTTTCGGAGTTGATTCTAACCTTGAACATTTACCCAAAATCTCTCAAAGCAAATAACCTAATCCCTCATTTACCATAATTCCCTAATCCCCAAACTCAAAAAATCCTGATCCAATCTCTGTAAAATATTCGTGTATAAGAGATAGACTGATAAGAAACTTTGAAATCCATTGGATTTAATCGATTGGATTTGTTTTCTTATTAAAGCTAACTGCAGTTAATTGGAGTAACTAAATAAAAATGAAGGATAAAACATGAATATAATCAGAGTTACCGCTTTAGCAGTGTTTTGCTGTCTGGCATTTGCCGCTGCTGCGGACGCTACGAGCCAATATAGCGTAGATGATCAGGCAGTAGATGAATTGTTTGCATCTGCCGAGCAGATGGACAACGTCGATGAAGCCATGACCGGCTTTAATGCTCTTGCTATGCAGGATGCCGACCATGGCAAACAACCGGCTGTTGCTTTTGCTCTGGCGTGGACCCTCGGTTATCTGGGAATCCACCGTTTTTACCTCGGTACAAGTACCGGAGTAGGACTTGGCTATATCTTCACTCTCGGGGGTTGTGGAATTGTAGCCACCGTTGACTGGATTATGTTGTTGATTGAGGTCATCGAAGTGCAGAACTTCGATAGTTACGTAGATAACAACAGTTTCTTTATGTGGACAGGTAATTAGCGCGGTTCACTTATTGTTCAATATCGAAAGGCGAATCCTTGAGGGTTCGCCTTTTTTTATTCAGGTAAGGCTCAATTTGGCGAAGTAGACTTTCTGTTAATTCGGCATTATAATTTATGGTCTCTTCTTCATTATGACGATTGGCAACGACGCCGGCACGTTCAATACCACCGAAATAAAATGCCTGAAATAGTCCCCCGCCCGAAAACAGTGCCGTCAGGTAATACCCGGAAAGCACGTTATAGACGCCCCAGCCCAGGGCGGAGATTTGTATGGCAGCATTGCCCAGACCTCCACCGGGTTTTCCGGCATAAATCAGGCCGGCACCGGGTAAGAAGGATGATAAAATCTCAGCCCGATCAGGATCTCTAAGCCGGGGAGGGTCTTGTTTGAATACCGAATCCGCACTAAAAGACGCCTCTATTGATTCCAGATAGTCTTCGGTCGCTGAATAGGCATCATCCCACCTGTTAAGCTCAATTAATGAAAGTATCTCCAGGTATTCAGCCAGATCTTGCCACTCGGGCTTATCAACAAAATGACGCAATTGTTCCAGGCTATTCCGGGCATCGTTAAACTCACCTTCCAGATAATGGAGCAGGGTTCGCTCGTAATGAATCCTGAACTCCAGCTCAGGGGAGAGGTTACGCATGGATACCCGCCGCAGATTTTCCCGCGCCTGCTGATGCTCTCCCAGGTGCTTTAACGCCCAGCTACGCGCAAGAGCAGCTTGAGCTCGTTCATGCGAGGTTTCGGCTTCAAAATAAATACGCTCGGCTTCAACGGATGCTGCGCGATAGGCTCCCTCATCCATAAAAGCCTGCCATTCTTCGGATTTCTGCGCAAGGGCATCCTCAAAAAACTGACCGCAAAGGAATATGCAAATCCAAAAGAATGCGCTGATCAACTTGTTCATGTATTTCCTCTTTGGTGATTCTGACCGCTACGACACTGCCCCAGATGTTGGCGGAATAAAACAGTCCGAAAGCCCCGCCACTGATCCAGGTTCTGGGATGGTCCCATCCTGCGTTGATGGCACTCTCCGCGAAAACGGAGCCGAATATCGCAACCTGCAGGAAGGTTGAAATGCCATCTCCCCGGCGACCGGCGTACAATTTACCGCTTCCGGGAATAACGGCTGACATGAGTCCGGCAGCGAATGGGGACTTGCCGCCGGCATTCGCAAGATCCTGGTGATGATCCAATAAACTTTCTTCCTGCTCTGCAAAAGCATAATACTGACCGGTGAAACCATCACTCAGAGTTTCAAATTGGTCATAATTGCGGTCAAGCAGAGCCATGCCGGCAAGCTCGAAATTTTGTAATTCCTGATGTAACTGCTGATCCGGCTCCAGCTGTTGCAGCTCTTCGGTAGCGGTCTCCAGAAATCCAGGGTGATTTTCATTGACGGATAGATGAGCCAGTAAATAACTGCGATAGAATGCAGATTGCAGAAAATCCGGCGATTCCGGCGAAATCTGTTTAAATCGTTCAGAAGCATAGGATAATTCCTCCCGGTTATAGGCTGCCCAACCGGCGTTGAATTGCAGGCTGTCATGCGTATCGGGATGATGCTGCAACCAGTTCGAATGATCTTCTTCCATTTGCTCAACGGCAAAAATGACATCGCCCCAGAACTGACGATCAACCAGGTGTTGGATAAAGTTGATTTCCTCTCGTTCATCCGCCCATAACGTGGAGGTAATAACCGGAAAAAGCAGTAACAGACAAAAAAGACAGCGGATCAGCGACAGCATATTCAGTAGCGTTCCGGTTCGTCCTGAATCAACCCGGATTCGGTATCAATGCGATGCAGAGGCACGTCTGATCCGGCGATTCGATTACAGCGGGAAATGCGGTCGGCTGTCATGATCATCCCTTTGGCAAAGCCTTCGGTATTGATCGCCTGCTGACCAAACGTCGAGCAGGAAGTATGGTAGATGCAGTTGCTGCCGAGTTGAGGGGAGATAAACGACTGGTAGCCGTATAGCGAAGCTGAAAGCATCAGAGACACCGGATTGTAGCGTTCGAAAGCATTTCGGCCGGCGGGGGAGAATGAAGTCCGGTCGGATTGTGAGCTGACTTCATCCTGGTGCTCATCTTGTTTTTCGGATATCAGTGAGAAATCATCCGCCACCGATTGCGCTTTTAACGTCATGAACGAGCCGGAGAGTAATATCAGCAGAGTGGTAAGGATGGTTTTCATGGCTCCTCGGATCTGATGGTGGCATCATCAGGTACGGAAAAGTCAAACAGCTCATGTTCGGCAGCTTCGTTGTAACGGATGTCGCTGAACATGGTTTGCATCACCGTAGAATCCTGAGGTGACTCATATTCAATCGTGGTGATACTGCCGGGGAAGTCTTGATCGGCGAGTTCGGTATAATCATGGAAATAAGTTCGTTGTCTGACTTCTCCTTCTTCATCCTCAACAGAAAGGTATACCGGCAGGTAGTCCTGGTGAACCAGCTTGGTGGTTCCGAATTCCCCTCGCATTTGGGCAGGCGGATCCCAATACGTGACTTGATAGCCATCATCGAACTCGGTATCTCTGAGTTCGTACCCCACCGTACGCAGACCCAGATCCTCGGTCATCCCTTGCAGAAAGATAAAAAACTGCGTTGACTCCGAGCTTAACTGAGCATTTTGCTGATATTCGGCTTCGTTTTCATTCGGATAATAGATGTACACCTCTCCGTGCTGATTGGTCTTCACAATCATTTCTTCGGGCTCATCGGTATGCACGATCAGGGTGCCGTCTAACTTGTAATAGATGTGCGAGGATGACTCATACGACTGACCGGCTTCCCAGTATCGTGAAGTAACCTCCGAGCTCAGCCTTTCCAACGGATCGGAAAACATCAACCCGGAAATCCCCAAGTATCCCGCGATGAATATGATGAAAGTGGTAATTTTCATGAAAAAAACTTCTATTGGCCTGATTTTTTGAAAAGATAGCTAACCTGATGCGCGACAGCAATAGGAATTATGGGATGTTTAACCGCGGATCCGCCGG
>SLJN01000260.1 GCA_007135115.1 Balneolales bacterium | reverse complement strand
TGAGCGAAGAGGCAAAGTCGCACGAGAGTCAGCCGCAGGCGGAGCAGCCAATGGGCATCTCGGGCCGCATCGCGCAGAAGTTCCTGACCACCCAGATCACCCCGCTGCTGGTTGTTAGCCATCAAGTTCTGTTCTGGTGTTTGGCGATTTATCTATGAGCCCGCGACCTTTTTTAACAATACGATTTTGACTGACCAGGCTTTCCAAAGTAGCATCCAGGATACCGTTTACAAACTTGCCCGAATTACCTGTTGAATACTTCTTTGCCAGCTCAATGGCCTCGTTTATTGTTACCTTGGGCGGAATATCTTCAAATGTTAGCATTTCCGCTACCGCCATACGGAGAATCATACGATCAACAGTCGCCAGTCGGTTAATCTCCCAATTAGCCACATGAGCACTGATCTGCTCATCGGCATCTTCAGCTGATGCCACGGTTCGCAAATAGAGTTTTGTGGCAAACTCCATGCTCTCTTTATCACCATCGTGTGCCGGCTTAATGATGGTCTCGATGACATGTTCATCATCATGATGACCAATCTGCCTGGCATACAAAGATTTTAAAACCGTTTCCCGTGCGACTCTGCGATTATTCATTCGATCTGGTTTAGATAATCCTCAAAAATACAAAACTTATCCCCTAAAAAGACAGAGGTAACCTGAATTTAAATTCTACAGTCCTTTTCTTATCTGATATAGATTAACTAACGTTTATTAATATTATCAGATCGTTCAACTTCCGTATCCTCTCAAACTGTAGTACATTCGGCCCATCAGTTCTCTGAGTGCACCGCTGTTATAGTTTAGTGCTGCTGCCGAGGGGATTAATGACCCCGGGAAACGAAAGAAAGAACCTCTCGGCGTATAGTCGGTAGCATAAGGATATACCTCGAAGCCATGGGCTTCAAAAGTTCGTATAGACCGCTTCATATTACGCGCTGACGTTACAAGAATTATTTGTTGATCTTCAGCCTCACGTTTCTCAGCCAAAACACGGGCATGTTCGATTGTGTTAGTAGAAGTGGTATCGATTTCAACGCGGTCGGTATCAAACCTGAAAAAGTCTTGGATGAATGATTTCATCAGTGCAGATTCCGGCGGCTGATCACTATCGGGTTGCGCGCCGCCGGCAAGATAAAGCCGGCGGCCGGACTCTGCTTCCGCCCACTTGATGCCATAGAGCAATCTATCAATACCGGACATTGCGCTATAATCCAACTTACCTCCCGGTTGCCAGGCAAGAATTCCACCCGGAACTACAACATCTTCGACATGCTCAGGCGGTGTATGGGTCCATTCTTCGTGAAGTTCGCTGAATGTAATCGTTACCCACATCACAACGGGGTTTGCAGCTAAATAAACCAAGGCCAAAGCCGTCCAGAAAATCACCGTTTGCCATCTGAACTTACGGTAAATGCCGGCAATCAAAAATAATACGACAGCCACGGTTAAGGGCATCAGTAATTCCGGTAAAAGTTTATTTATCGCCAGGATCATAAAACAAAGTCATTGAAGAAGACCGTTAAGGTAACGTAACTTAAAGGCCCAACCACGAGCAGATGATAATCACTATCGGGGTCCAAAACAGCAAAAATTTTTCTAATCTAAACGAGCGCGACACTGGATAATCGGCAAAAAAAAGCAGGAATAACGCTACTGCTGGCATGTTCATGCCTGGCGGGTATCATACTGTTGTTTAGTTATGATCCGTCTGCAAAAACGCAACGATCTTCACTCAGTGATCTGGATTCGCTTATTTACGATGAACTGCAAACTTTTAACCTGCCTGCCGATCAAATTACTGAGCGACGCCTTGAAGTCGACTCTCTGTTTTACCGGAAAACCTTTGAAATCGGTGCTCCACCCGGACTCTCCAAAACGTTTCTGCATGCTGAGCTTGCCGGACGTGTAGCGGAAGCTGGCTGGGAAACCCGTGGCAGAGTTGAATTCCCGGACAGAGATATTCGAATGGAAATCGCATCCGATAATACACTGGTTCGCACGATACGTATCCGGCAGGATTCCACGGCCCGCAGAACACTCAACCCCGCTTCGCTACTGGTTTCCTTTGATGCTACACCACAACAAACTCAACTGAATTTACTGGAATCCTACGGTGAACCTATAGGGATTTTACTAAGGGGAAGCTCACCTCAACAATTGAAAGCACAATTCGAAAACGTCGATGATTACCCATATCTGACTGGCTTCTGGCCGGTCGAACAAGCCGATGATGAAATTGATAATCCTTTTGCCTTCGCTTCGGAATTGCGGTCCGTCCAGTCTACTCCCGTGTTATTTTCATTGTCATCCGGGGTGGAAACGCTCCAACCCCAGGAAACTACCCCCATTAACTGGATCATCGCCGAACAGGCCGTGATAGCCGGAAGTGAACATGGACGGGAGGCATTCAACCGGGACCTACGGGAATTCAGCAACAGAGCTGCTCGCGGAGAGCGTCCTATTTTGGTGATAAGCGCCGATGATCAAACACTTCAATGGTTGGATGATGCTATTTATGATTTGAAAAAAGGAGGGCTGGTTTTAACCAATCCCCTTATGCAGAATGATGATCCGTAAATCGATTAAATGTGATCAAAATGGCTCTTACTGATGTTTAGCATACTCTTGGTGATTAATTTCATTTTCTGACTATCTTCTGCCTGTAAGAAAAGATTAAGTGTCAATTTATCCGCGTTATGTCTTATACAGATTTTCAAGCCCATGAACTCACAAAAACCTCTTGCTGAAAGATTTAAGCTGGATGAATTTCCTCAACCGGAAGTGTGGAATTTGAAGTATCCGGTTTTGTTGTGCCATGGGTTTGGTGCATTGGCCTCGGTTTTTAATCCCTCACCGTTGCATGAAACGGCTATCATACTGAGGAATCATGGCATAAAAGCTTTTGCACCTAACATTGTGCCCTATGCAACCATTGAAGTACGAGCTGCCGCCTGGGGCAAGATCATAGCCCGGATTCTGAAGGAACTTCCTGAAAAAAAGCTACACGTTGTCGCGCACAGCATGGCCGGACTCGATATGCGGTATGCCCTCCGGCGTCTTGATCTTGATCCTTACATCGCATCTCTGATTACCCTTTGCTCCCCACACCAAGGCTCCCCGCTGGCAAACCTTGCACTCGAAACCCCTGATCTGCTTCGGGATACGATTATCAAAATGACGGATTTTTTCGGATCTAAAACCTATCCCAAAATTGATAGTAATGCACTGGGCGCCTTGCACCAGCTCACTCCCGAGTATGTTACTACAGAATTCAATCCTAATTGTCCATGGGAGCATGATATCCCGGTATACAGCATCACCGCATCCTGCGGATTGGGAACCGGAGTACCCATCGGAGCTTCACTGAATGTATTCAACCGTTACATTTTTGAATGCGAAGGCGAAAACGACGGATTTGTAAGCCTGAAAAGTGCCGAATTCAAAGAGGTTCTATTGCATACGGACTTATCTCACCACGAACAAATCCGCCTCTTCCTGAGACAACGAGATGAAGGACGCTGGAAAAACCTCTGGAAAGTTATTTATGACAAGCAGAAGGATATAGAAACCAATTATGAGACTTCGGAATCGGCGTCTTAGCAGGAATAGTCCACCCAACGTGCATTTTAGTCATATCCCTTAGAGCACCAAATGGTTTTAGGCTTGTTGAATGCTATTGAGGGTAAATTCTCAATTCCTATTCACTACCCCAAGGAGGCGGTGGTTCTTCAACCGTTTCGGTTAGATCAAAGTCAACTCGCCAGGTGAACTCGCTTTCGCGCATGGTGCCGTAGGTATAGCGCTCCCCTGGTTCAATTTCCAGTCGCCAGCCTAAGGGTACTCCCTCTTCTTCCGTACGAGGCGGATATAAAAACTCATGCCGATTGCCATCCGGAGCAAGATGTGTAAACCCGCCATACATTGTGTTTTCTTCATCGGAGCCATCCTCATAGCGATGATCATGACGAATTTCGAGCGAGTCTCCGTGATGTGTGATGATCCAGGTGCGAGAGCGATCCCATTCATCGGGGTCAGTTTCAATGTGAAATGGGATGCGGATTTCATCCTCCGTGCACTCCCGGAAATGGGCAATCAATAACTCATTACCCTCCAGCATGTCATCGCCCGGCCGGTCGACTACCAATTCGCCTTCATAAGCGTTACCGCAGTGTTGGGCCAGGTTTTGAAAAAACTGATCTACCGGATCTTCTTCTGATCCACATCCATTGATAAAGAGCAGTACTGCCAAAGCTGACCCTGTAGTTCGCAATTGTTGCTGCATAATCTCCAAGTGAAGAATCCGATTTTAATCAACATGACAATTTTGGCGGAGTATACACTCAACCACCATTCAAAGTGAGATTTTACACATATTCGGTGAAATCTGCCACCCGAATACCGGTCCAAATGGTTTGAAGATCTTGTAAATCCTTGATTAAAGTTTAAAGAGCATTCTTATCGGTATCTGCAGATCAAGATTCGGCCAGGAAACCATCAACCCATCATCGGAAACGGAGTGATTTTCTCTTGCTTCAGTAGTCGCACGGGCGAGATCAGGATAGTGATCCATCGGAACCATTAACATGCGTCCATCGGAGAGATAAACTATCAGATGTGCATCATCAAAACCAACTTCCTTGATGCGAGTGGATACCGATTGATCAGACTTTTCGGCTTGACTTGCAGTTGAGCTGCTTCGAATCATCCCGGCGGCAACTGTTGCATTCGTGTCGGGATCAACCAGGATAAAACTTCCGGTATGCTCATTGTCTTTGTAAGCATCGTAAAACATCGGCGCCGAAGAAGTGAGTTCAACGCGTGCAACTTCATTCAGCGTAAGGCCTTCCTTCTGCTGACGATGAAGCGTGTCTATATTGATGTGATAAATGATCCGGTTGATATACGCCTGCGCTGACCGGGTGGTTTGCATGATGATGTAAGAGCGGTTCATATCCAGCTCATCCTGATCCATCCAGCAGATGTAAGCATCGAAGTTTTTGCTGACGTGCGGCACATTATTCGGGCGCACGAGCATATCTCCCCTGCTGATATCAATATTATCCGCAAGTTCCACAACCACATTATCACCGGCGCTCACTTCTTCAGATTCGCCATCAGAACCTTGAATGGAAGTCACTTTACTGGTGATTTTTGAGGGAAGTACCATCACTTCCTCACCTTCCCGAAGTTTTCCGGACACCACATTTCCGGCAAATCCCCGAAAGTTTTGATGCGGACGGATGACGTATTGAACGGGCATCCGAAAATCGATAAGGTTTTGCGGCGACCCCAGATTAACATGCTCCAGGTGATGAAGCAGTGTCGGACCATCGTACCACGGGGTATTATCACTTTTTGTTACAATATTATCACCTTTTAGCGCACTTATGGGGATGTAGGTGATATCATCAACTTCAAGCTTTTTGGCAAACTCCTGGAATTCGGTGACAATTTCATTGTAGCGATCTTCACTGTAATCTTCCAGGTCCATTTTGTTGATGGCAACCACAACGTGCGGTATTTGCAGTAGCGAAGCAATAAAAGCGTGGCGTTTGGATTGCGTAAGAACACCATTTCGCGCATCAACCAGAACAATGGCAAGATCGGCCGTAGAAGCACCGGTAACCATATTCCGGGTGTATTGCACGTGTCCCGGAGTATCAGCAATAATGAATTTCCGCTTCGGAGTAGCAAAATACCGGTAAGCGACGTCAATGGTTATTTTCTGTTCGCGCTCTGCCCGCAATCCGTCAGTCAACAGGGCCAGGTTGACCTCTTCCTCACCGGCCTGGTGCGTCGTACGCTCCAACGCCTCCATCTGATCTTCAAAAATGGACTTGGAATCATACAGGAGCCGGCCGATCAAGGTGCTTTTACCATCATCCACGCTTCCGGCCGTTGTGAAACGGAGCAAATCCATTTTGTAGGGGTTGCCGGTTGCTTTATCAGCTTGTTCGGTTGTGGTTGTACTCATTACAGATGTTTACGTTTTTGAGAAAGTGACAGAGGAACTATGGGATGGATTTAAAATGAAAGATTAAAGATTAAAAATGATTCGATCGCAAGCAGATAAGCCGTTTAACAAGCAATTTTCAATCTTCAATTTTTAATCTTCTTAATTTTCTGAATCAGAAATAACCGAGTTTCTTGCGATCTTCCATGGCAGCTTCGGAGCGCTTATCATCGCTTCGATTACCGCGTTCAGTACTGCGAGCAGCTGCGACTTCCTGGATAATTTCTTCCATCGTTGAAGCATTGGATATCACTGCCCCGGTGCAGGTTGCATCGCCAATGGTGCGGAAGCGTACGGTTTCTTCGTAGACTTTTTCGTTTTCCTGAGGTGTTACAAAATCAGTATCGGCCAGAATCACCCCGTTACGATTGAAGACGTTTCGCTTATGGGCAAAATAGATATTGGGTATGGGCACCTGTTCTTCGGAAATGTATTGCCACACATCCATTTCGGTCCAATTACTCAAGGGAAATACTCTGAAATGCTCCCCGGCATTCTTACGTCCGTTGTACAGGTTCCATAGCTCGGGGCGCTGATTTTTCGGATCCCACTGACCAAAAGCATCACGATGTGAAAAGAACCGCTCCTTGGCACGTGCTTTTTCTTCATCACGGCGACCTCCGCCCAAAGCGGCATCCAGTTGATGCTCTTTGATGGTATCCAGCAGCGTAACGGTTTGCAGTGCATTACGGCTGGCATCCGGTCCGGTTTCCTCTTTTACGCGGCCTTTATCAATGGATTCCTGGACGCTGCCGACAATCAGCCGGGCATTGTACCTTTGAACTAAATTATCGCGAAATTCGATGGTTTCAGGAAAATTGTGTCCCGTATCGATATGTACCAACGGAAACGGAAAAGGTGCCGGTCGAAACGCTTTGTGCGCCAGGTGCACCATAGTAATGGAATCTTTTCCCCCTGAAAACAACAGAGCCGGCCGCTCAAACTGCGCCGCCACCTCGCGCATGACGTAAATCGCCTCTTCTTCAAGTTCTTTTAAATGGGAGTATCGCATAAATAATTGGTTTGAGAATTAGTCCCCAAGAATAAGCATTCTACGTAACCTTTTCATAAACCTGTCACAATAAAAGTGCCATAAGTTGAGCATGCTTTAATCAGTAAAGAGTAGATTTTTCAGGTTAAGTTGTGTTTAAAAAGTAATTCAATCTGATCTGTACACAAGGATTACCTATTCTACCCGAAAAACACATAGATAAGTGTTGATCCGCTTAAAAGTATAATAACGTCCATTGGGATTCCCGCTTTGAGATAATCGGTAAAGCGGTAGCGGCCGGGTCCGTACACCATGAGATTGGTTTGATAACTTATGGGGGTTGAAAATGCTGCCGACGCTCCGATCGCAACCGCCATAGCCATGGGTATTAATTCGTAGCCGGTTGCGCTAACAACCGATATCATCACCGGAAAAATCAGTACGGCGGCTGAATTGTTGGTTATCATTTCGGAATAGATCATGGTAACCAGCATAATCAATGCAATCGCCCCCCAAAGGCCGGCCGGTTCAGCTATGGTGGCAAGAGCGGTACCGGCGAGGTCAGCTATACCGGCATTTTCAAGTCCTGCGGCAATTCCGAATGATGAGGCAATGACCACCAGTACCCGCCAGTCAACCGATTTGAGGGCGTGTTGACCAAGAATCAGACCGGCGCCTAACAAAATCAATGTAGCAGCTGCTGCGGCGGTAACCATATCCAGGAGTCCCGTTACAACGGTTCCGATCATTATGATCAAAATCGAGAAAATTGCAGTGCTCTGCCAGGTGGACCGGGAAGGCGTTTCCTCTGAGGATGAAACCAGTAAAAAGTCAGGTGAATGATACCATCTTTTGTGAAATTCCTGATCGGCAAGTATCAGCAACGTATCACCCGCTTCAAGTACAATATCCCCGATTTTTTCCTTGATTCGCTTACCATTGCGGTGAATAGCCAAAATCACGGCTTCGTACTGACGGCGAAAATCACTTTCCCGCACTTTTTGACCAACCAACGGAGAGCTTTCGGATAGTACGATTTCGTAAGGCTTTATCCGGTTAGAATCATAGTTTTTGATATCGAAGTCCAGGTCACTGATCACCTTGAGGCCGGTCTGTTTTTGAAGCTCAACTATCGTTTCCGGAATACCGGTGAAAAACAGTCGGTCTCCTTCGCGAATAGTCCGGTCGGGCTGCACAGGTGCGATAACAATACCATTTCGTTCTATCTGAAACAAAAACAACCCTTGCAGATGTCGCAGTCCAGCCTCTTCAACCGTACTGCCAATGTGGGGATAATCAGGTCCGATTTTGAGGGCAACCACAAACTCCCGGGTATTATCACCCAGTTGGACCATGGAATCTTTAAACTCGGGAAGAACCTTTTGAACATAGAGCACAGCTACCCCTATTCCAATGAAGGTCAGTGGGATACCGATCCAGGCAAAATCAAAAAAATTGAAGCCGGAATGTCCTTTCTCCAGTAAAAACCCGTGTACAACGAGGTTGGTACTGGTGCCAATCAATGTGCAAGTTCCCCCGAGGATAGCCGCATAAGACACCGGAAGCAGGTATTTGGAGGGCGACAAATTCATCCTGCGGCAAAAGTTTTTTATGATCGGAATGAGTACGGCTACAATGGGGGTATTATTCATGAACGCCGAAGCTCCGGCAACGGATGGTAAAACCCGAAGCAGTCGAACCCGGTCTGAACGACCGTTCCCACCCATCATCCGATCGCCTATAGCATTAATCAGACCAGTGGAATGTATGGCAGAAGCCACCACATACAAAAAACCCACCGCAAGCATCCCGTGATTGGAAAAGCCCTGAAAAGCCTCGCTGGTATCGATCACACCGGTTACCAATAGTAACAATAAGGCTGCAAAGACCGCTTGAGCGGTATCCACCCACTCCATAACCAGAACGAGTGTCATTCCGGTTATGACAAACAGCGTAAACCAAAACTCAAATGTTTCGACCAATGCTCCCTGTAATTGGATGCTTGAATGGATATGACTTTCAGCAAACTTAAGGTACACCAATTGGAAGGCTTTGCAAAGTCTTCAATTGGGCTATATGTAAAAACGCGTTTTGATCACCCGCTGAATTTAAAATGGGGTATATTGATAAAAGTTGAATATACCCCACTATCTCACTTAGTTACAGTTACTCAACAAATTGATGGTTTATGTCATCGTCAATCCGGCATCCACTGAAATTGACTGACCGGTAACCGCCTCACTCAGATCGGAGGCAAAGAACAAAGCTGCTTTTGCAAATTGATCTGTGGTTACCACTTTCTTTAGGGGAGAGAGACCGGCTACAGTATCAAAAACTTCTTTGCCACTTACTTTGCTGGCATCCGTTTCAGACAGGAGTCCGCCGGCGATCAGGTTTACGGTAATACCATACTGACCCAGTTCTGCAGCAAGATTGCGAGTTAACCCAATCATTCCGGCTTTGGCCGTGGTATAGTCGTAATACGTCACTACAGGATTATAAACCAGGTTTGTGGAGATATTTACAATTCGACCATAGTTTCTGTCCTTCATCTTCGGAAGTACAGCTCTTACACAGTTATAAGCCGCTTTTACTGCTCCTTGATATTGTTTTTCGAAATCTTCCCACTCAGCTGTTTCAATCGATGTATATCGTTGCGAAGGGTCGAACTTGTAAGACGGTAGTGCATTGTTTATCAGTACATCAATACTGCCGAAGTGGTCGGTAATAGCTGAAACCATCGCATCTACATCTCCGGCAGAAGTAACATCAGCGAAAAAGGCAGCCGCGCTTCCGTTTTTCCCGTTGATTTCTTTACATAGCTGTTCAGCCTTTTCTTTACTTTTGAAATAATTTACGGCTACGTTAGCACCATTTTCGGCAAATACACGAGCCGTATCAGCACCAAGTCCGCGACTGGCGCCGGTAATCAAAATTGTTTTGTTCTTTAACATAATGTAATGTGGGTTTAGTGATCGAATATTTAAGATGGGCAAGGTGGCATGATTCGATCGGATCTCCCGAAATGCAGTATTGGTATCCCTACGCCGGTACGAACCGGATCAGGTGATCGGGGTGTGATTTCAGCCCTGCTAAAAGGCACCCCCTACCCGCTGAAATTATAACAGTATCGAAGTTGGGAAACAACAACCTTCTGAAAGCTTTTACCCTTTTATAACTGCAGGCGAGCCAGAAATTTTAACCTCAGCGGGAGCAGATTTTGTAACTGTAGACCCCGCTCCTACGATGGCCCATTTACCGATTTGAACCTGGTTCACAATTGTTGATCCCAATCCTACCCAAGTGCCCTCCTCTATGCCAATCTCTCCACCAAAACTACAGTTGGGACCTACATGAACGAAGTCACCAACCCGGCAGTCGTGATCGATACATGCACCGGTGTTGATTATGCAGTGACGACCAATTCGACTTCCGGTTTGAATTACCGCTCCAGCCATTACAACTGTGCCCTCGCCTATTTGGACATCATCAGCAATGGTGGCCGATGGGTGAATGAGTGTTTTCCAGGAAGGTGGATTTAATTTTTCGGCCAGATGGTATCGGGTTTTATTGTCACCAATAGCCAGAAAAGCCGGGTCCGAAAGGCGATCAGTATGAATGCCACCGGTGACCGGGATGCCCAAGATCCGGGTTTCATGTTTTGCCGAGTCATCATCCAAAATTGCGGCAACTCTTTCTTCTGCTTTTCGACACAGATCAATGATTACTCGCCCGTGACCACCACCTCCGATAATTATCATGATTGTTTGATTTCGGAAAATTTGGGCATGGGCCGGGTGGGCCGGTTTTCATCAAAACGAAAAATCTGATTAACGGTACGAATCAGAATCTTCAAATCGATGGTCAGGCTATGGTTATCAACATACCACAGATCAAATTGAAAGCGATCTTCCCACGTAGTTGCGTTTCTGCCATGAATTTGTGCCCATCCGGTAAGCCCCGGCTTTATATGGTGTCTGCGGTGCTGATCTTTTGAATAATACGGCAGATACTCCGTCAATAAGGGGCGCGGGCCGACCAGGCTCATCTCTCCATTAATCACATTCCAAAGCGACGGCAATTCATCCAGACTGCTTTGTCGCAAAAATGCACCCAATTTTGTTAAGCGTTGATCATCCGGAAGGAGGCCTCCTTGCTTATCCCGAACATCCCGCATCGTTTGAAATTTGATCAGGCGGAAAGGTTTACCATAAAGCCCAGGTCTCTTCTGAGTGAAAAAAGCGTTGCGCCGATCCACAAGTTTAATGGCGATTGCAATTGCAACCATGACCGGAGACATCACCACCAGCGAGGGAATGGCAATAGCTAAATCAATAAGGCGCTTAAAAATGGCGTACATCTAAGATCTTTGTGAAGGTAAATCTGCTGAATCATTTATTCATTACAGAAATCCGGACATCCCCGAATGATCTTTCCGAGGATGTCCGGAAAATATAAAGCCCTGTTTATCGGAGGTCCAGCAGATTTTTCAGGTTGGCATCTTCATCCAGATAAGGCTCAATATGGCCTTCCGGAGAGGCAATCAAACTTGTAACTCCAGGTCCGTGCCCGGCAACACGGCTAATACCGTGAACAACGACACCGATACTCACCGCATCACGCTTGTAGATTCTACCATGCGAATGATCGGCATCTGTTATGGCTACGATATCCCCGAAGCGTAATTCATCGAGGTTGTAGTCTTCAACAATGCTTTCATCAAACATCTGGATATCATAATCACCGGATTCTACGTGACTTTGTCCAAGCCCGGATCCCATTATTTTAGCAGGGATCTTATGGGTAACCGGAACATACAGCGTTCCGTCAGCATCGAGTCCCATACCGTTTTCGTTGAGGGCATCAACCAGAGACGGGTCCATATTACGCAGAGCGAGGTCATGTCCGTTTTCCGCTTCCATGCCCATTCCTACAACGCGGAGTTGCATGCGATCGCCAATTACCAGGTCATCATAAACTTCATCATCAAACTCGACCATTACATTTTCAATACCGCCATGCTTTCCGATGACTGTCCCTTCAGCACCGGAAGCTTCGCCGGATACCACCCGAACATGATTTCCCACACTCGACATCACGTTCAATGCGCGCTGGTCACTGTCATCATGGTTGGTAATACTTACCGATGGCTCGACATGGTCCCCGGACATATCCACAGCAGAATCGCCGACCCGGAAATTGTAAGTTATACTTCCGGTACCCGGCAGAGACTTAACATCCCCATCCGGTGAAACCCGGTATGGAGGGCTGGCCTGAAAAGGTTGCCGGATTTCTCCTGTAACAGCCTGTTCAACGAGCTGATTGCGGTTGAATTCAAGTGGTTCCAGATTATCCGGTGGAACCGCATTGGTTTCCAGCATGGCACAGCTGCTTACACAAATTGCAAAAAACAATGCCCCGGTTTGTTTCAGATATGACATAGATCCCTTTTTTTATTTTTTTGAATGTATTGCTGAATAAACTGCTCAGGATGCCTAAACTCATCTTATGCAAGCCGGCATCTGAGTATGGTTAGATATAAAAGATATTTAGCAACAGTTCAAGAGATTATTCCAACGCCGGGTAGCTTTTATATCACCCGGATATCCACAATTTTTGCCTTAGGCTACCTCGGTAGTTACACCCATGATTTCCATAACTTTATCCACCGTATATTCAATCTCTTCCGAAGTAGTCGAGGTTCCGATTGAGAAGCGAACGGTTACCCCTTCGGCTTCCGGATTAATAGTTTCAATCACATGAGAACTCCCACCGCCGGAGCAGGCACTCCCGCCGGATGCGGCAATTCCGGCTTGGTCCAGCCGGGCAAAAAACAATGCCTGACCCTCAAATTTAGGGAGTGTTACATTAACAACTGTGTAGTGTGATTGTCCTTCAGGATCGCCGTTGAAATGAGCCTCAGGGATTCTTGAAGAAATTTTATCGATCAGCTCCTGTTTGCGTTTTTTCATGACGGGAGCAAATTCCTGCCGGGATTGTTCCATCACCTCAAGAGCCTTGGCCATCGCATATATCCCGTGGACATTTTCGGTACCGGCCCGGAGCCTTTTCTCCTGACCGCCCCCGTAAATCAGAGGTCCGACTTTGCATCCGGAGGCATGATATAAAAACCCAATACCTTTTGGACCGTAAAACTTGTGAGCTGACCCCGCAAGATAGTCAACCGGCAGGTCTTGCAAATTAAAATTAAAATACCCTATGGTTTGGACTGTGTCGGTATGAAAAAGAGCATCATACGAATGGCAAAGATCGCCGACCTCTTTAAGGTCAATCATTGTGCCGATCTCATTGTTGGCGTGCATCAGAGAAACCAGGCTGCCGGGATGTTTTTTAAGCCAATCTTCAATCTCATTCAAATCGATGTGACCTTTGGAATCCGGAGTGATGAAGTCCAGCTCGATTTCACCATTATCGGCAAGTTGGCGAAAGGTATTCAATACGGCATGATGCTCAATAGGCGAACTGAGTACATGGCGGATATTATTCTGGCGAACCGCTGTGATTACAGCCATATTATCCGCTTCTGTGCCACTTGAAGTGAAGCAAATTTCCGTCGGCTCGGCACCCAGCATCGCTGCAATGTTTTTACGTGCCTCTTCGATTTTCTGGCGGGCATCCCTTCCATATCTGTGAATGGAGGATGGATTTCCATTCACTTCATCCATTAACGATATGAGACAAGACTTAACTTCGGAGTGTAGAGGAGTAGTCGCTGCGTGATCGAGGTAGACGTTCATGCGTTAGGGCACATTCTTTTCATTGCGATTTGATATTATTCAACATAATAAGAAAAATCGCAGCCTATGTCAGACCAGATTTGAAGGGGTAAAAGATGAAATATAGCACATTATGCTCATCAACTATCTTCTACCCCGAATGGATTAATGGAAAAAAGAAAAGAAGTGCCGAAATCGGCCTATTCTAAAATGAAGGCCTAATCCATATCATCAAGCATGCCTTCAAGATCGTCGAGAAGCTCACTGATTTGAAGCTCCAGGTCTTGCCATTCCTGCTCTCCGGCTTCTTTGGCTTCGTTTAGCTTATCACGCAATTCAGAAAGCTTTTCTTCGGCTTCATCAAGAGCGTCCTCATCACCGTTTTCATCCCGGAGTTCGGAAATTTTGTCTTCCAGTTCATTCAGCTCTCCTTCAACTTCGTTGACAAAAGCTTCTCTCATTTCCTCCCAGGTTTGTCCGAGATCTTCATCGAAATCGGGCCCGTTGTCATTGTCGTTCCCACAGGCTATAAGGCCAAAGGTGACGAGCATCAGAATAGATAATTGCAAGAGTTTCATAGTTATAAATGGTTTATTTAAAGGTTCTCATAGCATACCCGTACATCATGTTTTATAACTATGTTCAACAAAAAGCGGCAACCCGGAAACTCCGAATTGCCGCATTTTCATAACTTTTATGACAACAATATTACGAACCGTTATGATGGACGGCTTTGTTCGCTTTCTTGTTGCTATCTCCGTTGGTCGGCATATCATTGCCACGTGGCGTGAATGACTGAATTCCGGTGATTTCACGGCCGAGAATTAATCCGTGAATGTCGAATGTGCCTTCGTAGGTATTCACAGATTCGAGGTTGACCATGTGATGAATCACCCGATACTCGCCGGTAATGCCGTTGCCACCAAGCATATCTCTGGCTATTCTTGCGATATCGAGAGCCGTTCCGCAATTGTTGCGCTTTGCCAGTGAAATCATTGCGGGATGGGCCTCATCTTTATCCTTCAAAGATCCGAGACGCCATGCAAGCATTTGCATCTTAGTAATTTCGGTCATCATGTTGGCCAGTTTTGTTTGCACCAGCTGATTGGCAGCCAACGGATACCCAAACTGTGTACGCTCCAGGGTGTACTGACGCGCCCGATGATAGCAGTTTTCAGCTGCACCCAAAGCGCCCCATACGATTCCATAACGAGCATTGTTTAGGCAGGAAAACGGCCCCTTCAATCCACGAACTTCCGGAAAGGCATTTTCATCAGGAACAAAGACATCTTCCAGAATAATCTCGCCGGTCCACGAAGCCCGTAGTGACATTTTATTATGGGTCACCGGCGCGGAATAACCTTCCATATCTTTTTCAACGATAAACCCGCGGATCTCACCTTTATCATCCCTGGATTCTTTGGCTTTTGCCCAAACGATAGCGACGTCGGCTACCGGGGAATTGGTAATCCACATTTTTGCGCCATTCAGCTTCCATCCGCCGTCTACTCGCATCGCAGTGGTGGTCATGGATCCGGGATCAGAGCCGTGATCCGGTTCGGTAAGCCCGAAACAGCCGATCATCTCTCCGGTTGCCAGTTTCGGTAGATACTTTTGCTTCTGCTCCTCGGTACCGAACCTGTTAATCGGATGCATCACCAATGATGACTGCACCGACATGAATGAGCGGTAAGAAGAGTCCACTCGTTCGATCTCACGGGCAATTAAACCATAAGCGGTATAACTTGCTCCAACTCCGCCATAATCGGGGTCGAATGTTGAGCCAAGCAGACCGAGCTCCCCCATTTCGCGGGGGATATCCATATCAAAAATTTCTTCCTGATTTCCTTTCATCGCACGCGGCTCGAGTTTGGTCTGTGCATACTCGCGTGCGGTTTCCATGATCATGCGATCATCTTCATCTAATAATGATTCAAATTCGTAGGCGTCGTCAATATTTAATTGTTTGCGGGCCATGGTATAGCTCCTTTAAGTTACTGGCTTTAAATCAGCCTTATTTTCGAAACAGCATTTTAGTAGTTTTTCAAGATACAAAGTGTCAGGATGAAAAAATATGCCCTGTGACTATGTATCATGGCTTAAATAAAACGCGAAATCCTTAAACTACCAAATGAAGCTGCTATTAAAGATTCGGTGGTAAGGTTTCAACTACCAGGGCTGTGGAATATTGGGTTAAACTGAGTCTCAAAGAATAAAAGCCAAAACTTTTATACCGGATAACTCCTTGGTTTGCACTGAGTCGTTTCCGGGATGATTTTGGGATTAGTTAGTGTTTTTGAGCAAACCCAAAGAGCACAAGCTAAGAATTCTGCAAATGTCGTGAGATGATCATTCGCTGAACTTCGCTCGTACCTTCACCAATTTCCAGAAGTTTGGCATCCCGCAGAAAACGCTCTACATGATATTCTTTGGTGTAGCCGTATCCGCCGTGGATCTGTATCGCATCGAGAGCAGCCTGTGTGGCAAGTTCGGATGCGAACAATTTGGCCATGGACGCCTCCTTCGTGAACGGTTTGCCCTGATCTTTCAGCCATGCGGCTCGTTGGACCATCAATCGTGCGGCATCATTACGGGTAGCCATATCTGCAAGTTTCCACTGGATCGCTTGATTCTGCCCAATAGGTTTACCAAACTGTGCTCGTTCAGCGGAATATTTCAGCGATTCTTCCAGACAACCGCGAGTAATCCCGACCGCAATGGCTCCAATACCGATGCGACCACCATCTAAAACCTGCATGGTGTCAATGAAGCCGTGATTCAGTTTGCCCAGCAAATTTTCTTTCGGTATTTCGACATCTTCCAGATAAAGCTCGGTTGTATCGGATGAATTCATACCCAGCTTTTTGAGTTTCGGGCCGAAGCTGAATCCCTTTCGATCGCTTTCAACAATAAATGCACTTATTCCCTTAGCCCCCTGACCAGGGTCCGTTTTAGCAAGTATGACATGCGTCGACCCGACTGAGCCCTGAGTAATAAAAATTTTTGATCCGTTTAAGATCCACTTATTTCCTTTTTTTTCAGCTGTAGTTTTCATTTCAGAAGCATCACTACCTGATCCGGGTTCCGTGAGCCCCCAACCACCAAGAACTTCACCGCTGGCTAATGGCGTGAGATATTTTCGCTTCTGCTCATCGCTTCCGGCATGCGCGATATGTCCGCTGCAAAGTGAAGTGTGAGAAGCGATGGTTAATGCTAAAGATGCATCCCACCTCGCAATTTCTTCCAGAGCAATGGCGAAGCTGACTACATCGGTACCACCACCTCCGTATTCTTCGGGGTGATACATTCCCATCAGCCCCATTTCAGCTAACTGGTTCACAAGATCTTTCGGAAATTCGCACGACATATCACGTTCAATAACGCCCGGAGCCACGTGACGATCAGCAAATTCTCTTGCCGACTGCTGAATTAGTTCATGCTCTTCGCTCAGTTCAAATGAAAGTGAACGCTCAGGTAAAGTATCAATACTCATGATTAATTTTTTTAAACTTAATTAATGAATCTCAGTAAACATTGCAACACTCAAGATAACTATTGACCGATCAGCCAATAGTTAGCGATGATTAACAGTGTTAAGGCGACAATCCAAAACTGGAACCGCTTCCAAATGTACACAGAATTTTTTGTAAGTCATTGGATAAAACAGATGAAATTCTTTCACAGTTCATTCATCTATTGGGAATAAATGACTAAATTACTACCACATACGAACACTTACTAAGGCGGATAAAAGGTGGATTCAAGCAATTGAGCATCCCAACTATTTCCGGCAATGCAGATGTTGGCATGATTTCGGTTTAGAATATCCTTTCTAATTACGTCAAGGAAGATTTGAGATAGCCTTGTAAGTCGACCCCTACTATTCGATCAAAAAACTTTATCAGATGCGAAAAGCATTTAAACCCCTGTTGCTGATTCTGTTAGGTTTCAGCTCCTCTGTTTATGGTCAGCATGAGCCGGAGTCCGCCCGCGGCACACTCTTCAACTGGGAGCAACAAATTCGATGGATGATTCTGGATCAATACAGCAGTTACGGTGGTCCTGAATTCGGACACGGCTTATTTCGTCATACAACCCATTCTATGCAAACAGAGCATGATCTCGACCTGTTTACCTACAGGTTCACACCCTTTGAACAGTATCGTTGGCATTATACAGAAAATCAAAGATTTCGCACCTACTTCGGCAGTCTGGACCTTGGCCTGTTTGCCGTTAACAACGAATATCGAATGGAGGCCCAGCCTTCAGACAGATTTTCCGTACCGGTGCATTTGCAACGGACTTTTGATGGTCGTCAGGATCGGGCATTGCTCTATTCAGGTTTAAATTTTCACATCAGCGAAAATCATCAGATTGGCCTGCATCATACGCTCACAGAACACAAAGCTGATCTCGATGCTATATTAACTTATCAATTCGGAACTGTGCAGGATGGGTTTATTTCGGTAGATGCCGGAATTCTGGATTGGACCAATCGATTTATTCAACAGTTATCTGAGCACAGGGATCGCGATTATACGAATCGCAGGGTTTTCAATATTAACCCCTACTATTTTTCTGCAACGGTTTCTACTCCGGTGTGGCGCGGTTTTCGCGCTGAAGTACTTGGAGGTGTACTAACCCAAACCGAAGCCGAAAGAGGTCCGCTTAGACGTCCTCAACAACGGGTGCTGGACCGCAACCGGGCAAATTACTCAGGTGCACTCATTGAATATGGAAACCCCACCCTCACCGCCGGTCTTACCTGGCAGCACACTTATAACAGATTCAGTCGGGTTTCGGTCAGCAGCGAGGCTTCCAACTATGTGGATTACGGAAATCGACAAAACCAACAAACCCTGGGAGCATATTTTGCACTAAGGTATCGGAATCTTCATCTGCAAAACTGGTTCTCCGGAAGCTATTTTCGCGATCAACGTTTTGATATCGTCGAACGCGAAGAAGACTTATACCCCTTTGACTTTCAGGAGCATCGCTATTACATGAAAAACCGATTCATTCGAAACCCCTCAGACAGAGGATTCATAGCCGGAGTAGAATGGAATGCCGATTACCGGGATATTTTTGATGAATTCTATGTCGAAGAATGGAACAGATATGTGGCGGGATACGATTATAGAAGATATTACCGCTATCAGGTGCGCCCTCGTAACGAACGGGTCACTATCATCATTGGTTATCGCCTGTCCTCACGCACGATGTTTAAAACAGGATTTTCCATCGATATAGACGGCGACCTTGAAAAAGCAACCGGTGATACCCGGGACGATCCGAGACGATTTGACGGTGGGTTTTTCCGCATAATGGCGATTTGGTAGAAACACTGATAACTGTACCCCTGCACTACCGATTAGCCATTACTCAGATGCACCTTCTTAAAGTGATCCTTGATCTCTTTCAATAGAAAATCATGCACGCCTTTATTACCAGCGATCAATCTTCTGCCGAAGAGCCAGTTTTGACCGCCAAGCCAATCGGTAATCTTGCCACCCGCTTCCCGGACGATCAGTGATCCGGCCGCGACATCCCAGGGAGCGAGTCCGTATTCGTAGAATCCTTCGCACCGTCCTGATGCCACACAGCACAGATCGTATGCAGCTGAACCCGGCCTGCGCATCCCCTGCACTCGTTGCAAAAGCTCTTTGAGGAGCTCAATATAATCCTCCAGCAATTCCATATTGCGAAAAGGAAATCCTGTTGTGATCAACGACGCGGAAGGATTGTTGTTCGGAGAGACCTTGATGGGTTCGCCATTTAAAAATGCTCCTTTTCCCTTTTCCGCATAGAACTCTTCATTAGAATTGACTTCGAGAATTACCGCGGTTTTAGCCTCTTTATTTTCATACAACGCGATGGATACGCAGTAAATCGGAAACCCGTGCGCAAAATTGGTTGTGCCGTCGATGGGATCAATAATCCAGGTTCTGGCATCGGTGAGTTCGTTGCCACCTTCGGTTTCTTCCGCCAGAAACGAATCCCCGTCGGTATGCTCCCGGATGGTGTTGATGATGACTTTTTCGGCCTCTAAATCGGCCTCTGTAACAATGTCGTTTCGCCCTTTATAGCGGATATCGAGATTGCGATGGTTGATGGAAAGTTGCCGGATCACATCGGCTGCATTGCGTGCGGCCTTTAGAGCTATGGTTAGATCTTCTGAAAAATTCAATGAATTGTGGATTTCGCGTTAATCTGAAGTTTGAAGATAGCGGTTTTGAAGATGTCTTTTCAAAAAGCCGTTTAACCGGGTTGCACATTCAATTTTTCGAAGTGCTCCCAGATCTCCTGATGAATATCTTTTATATCTTTTTCCGCATCAATGATTACAAATCGGGATTCTTCGGATGCAAGTTTATCAAAACCTTGCTGAACCAACTTATAAAAACCGACGCCCGATTTTTCCAGGCGATCTTTCTCATCGGTTAATCGAGCTGCTGCAGCTTCCGGAGAAAGTCTCAGGTAATAGGTAAGGTCGGGGGTGATTCCGCAAGAGGCCACTTTGTTTATTTCATTGATTTGCCCGGGGTCCACAGCCTTGCGGGCATAACCTTGATAAGCCGTTGTGGAGTCAAAAAAGCGATCCAATATAACGATGCAATCCTGCTCCAGCAGCGGTTTCACCTTTTGAGCAACGAGCTGGGCGCGGGCCGCTGAAAACAGTAACAACTCAGCAACCGGATCCAACTCTCCTTTATAATGTAGCAGGATCGTGCGAATCTCTTCCGAAAGATCTGTGCCGCCCGGCTCCCGAAATATTTCAGCGCGGTACCCCTCCTGTTGGAGTCTTTGATGCAGGCGAGCTGCATGAGTTGATTTTCCTGAGCCATCAATACCCTCAAAACTGATTAGTTTCCCCATTAAGGTTCAATTATGCTTGTAATAAAATCGGGATAGTTACACTCTTTTAAATGCTTTCTGACTTGCTCTTCCGGACTGATACGCTCCCGTATTTTTCTGAATTCGCCGGACTCTTCCTTCAGAATTTCGGCCGGAAGCGTTCTGCGATTGTAGTGCGAAGCCATGGTCATACCATAGGCACCGGAATCCAAAATTGCAAGCAAATCTCCGATTTCACTTTCCGGCATATTGCGATCTACTCCAATGAGATCCCCGCTTTCGCAGATGTTGCCGGCGATATCATATTTTCGGCTGCCCTGATCTTCTGATTTTGAAATATTTGTAATGTGATGATAGGCATCATACAAAGCCGGGCGAAGCAAATGATGAAACCCGGTATCGGTTCCCAGAAATGATTTCGATCCCTGATCTTTTACGGTATTCACTCTGGTTAAAAGCACACCGGCAGGAGCTATGATCCAGCGACCGGGTTCGAAATAAAACCGGAAGTTTCCGCCGCGCTTCTCCAGAAAGGATTCTAACGCAGGTCGGGTGATTTTCTCAAATTCAGCTAAATCAAACTCTTTTTCACCGGGAGTGTACGAAACCGGCAGCCCTCCCCCGAAATTGATATACTCCAGAGCTTCATAGCCGTTTGCCAGCTCCAGCATCATTTTGATGGCTTCGTACATATTCGAGGGGTCTTTGATGCCACTTCCAATGTGGACGTGGAGCCCTTCTATGCGAACGCCATGGCTTTCCGCCAGCTCAAAACACTTCCCGATCAGATCCTTGCGGATTCCAAACTTACTTTCGGCGTTACCGGTCACCACCTTGGCATGGTGCCCGTCTCCAATAGCCGGGTTTACCCGTATGCAACATGACTCGGCATCCGGGTGGCGGCAAAACGCCTCCAGCCTACTGTACGAACCAATATTTAAGACGACCCCGCTTTCGATGGCGCGGTTCATCTCATCATCGGTCATGTTATTTTCGGTGTAAAAGATATCGGTAGGATCATCGGTAAAACCCAATCCTAAGAGCACCTCTTCATAGCTTACGGTATCAAGACCAAAACCGTTACGGCTGATGATTTCCAACAAATGAGGGTTATCATTGGCTTTCATCGCGTAGAGCCATGAAACCGGCAGACCTGAAAATAACTGCCGGAGCCTGTTACAACGCTCATTTAAGCTTGATTCATCGTAAACATATAGCGGGGTGCCGAATTGATCCACAGCATTTTTAAGCTCTTCTTTAGAGAGCGGCAGATTCATCCGCATATTCGGTTTACTCAAATAGGTATTTTATATTTTTACAGAACGCCTGAAACTAAGCATTAATTCAATGCTAATCATTAAACAGAAATATGTTATTTTTTTTCTGCGAAACCAACAGCTTCGGGCACAGAATTGGGTAATTAACTGGTGCTGGTAAGGAAACGCCCATTTGGCAACGACGAAACTATCGTATTTATGCGGAATGCGAGCTTTTGTTAATAACCGTTATTTTAAAAAAGTTCTGCCCTTAAATGAACAAAATTAGATATTTTTAGTAGTTGGTTGTCTGGCGAATATCGGAACCTATTCACACTTATGTACCGATCATCTGATTACTACATCCTATCATTTTTCCGCTCTTTTGAGCTAAGATTTCAATTATTTTACGGCGTCTGACCAAATGCGCACTTTTCTTTATTCCTTATTATTAGTGACGATAGTTCTTACCGGAACGGCTGTCCTGGCGATTTACTGGACGTTTTTTAAATCCGGTCCGGATTACGATGAAACGCTGTACTCAAGTGGGGTTACCGGGGAAGTCGAAATACAGCGGGATGATCATGGTGTTCCGGTAATATCGGCGTCGGATCTTGATGATGCTTATTTTGCATTGGGTTACGTGCACGCTCAGGATCGTCTTTGGCAATTGACTGTTCAGCAGATTGCCTTGCAGGGACGCTTTGCCGAATTTTTCGGCGAGAAAGCTTTTGAGCTCGACCGGTTTTCCCGAATGATGGGTTTTAGCCGGCGAGCAGAAGAACAGTATGATGATTTATCAACATCCGAACAGCAAATTCTGGAGGCATATACCACCGGAATAAACCGCTACATTCAAAAAGGATCGTCCTATTACCCTATTGAATTTTCGCTGACCGACGTCCCCCCTATCGAATGGGAAGCTCCGGACGTGCTGGCTATGCTAAAGCTGAAAGCATGGAACCAAAGTACCGCCGAAGCTAATCTGGCATCATCTTTAATTGCCGCAGAGCTTTCACCGGAAATTTGGCAGGATATGTTTCCTGATGCCGCCGTAGCAGAATCTGACCAAATCACACAAATCGACCAGGAACCGGCACTCAGACTGCTCCAACAATCCAGAGATTTCCAGCAAAATCTCGGATGGAGCACCTCGCCCTCAGGCAGCAACGCCTGGGTGATTCCGGCAAATCAAACAACCTCCGGTTACCCTGTTCTTGCAGCTGATCCGCATACCGCTCTTACGATACCAAGCCCCTGGTACGAAGCTAACATTTCGGTTGACGGACAAAACGTAAGCGGATTCACAACCCCGGGAATTCCGGTGTTCTATTTCGGAAGAAACAATCAGGCAAGTTGGGCTTATACCAACGCAATGACAGCCGACACCGAATTCATCAGCCTTGAAGATCCGGAAACCGGGGAAGTTGATTCCGACTTGCTGAATACCCGGCGTGAAATCATCCGGATTAATGACGGGGATGAAGAAATGGTTGAATTAACCGATACGCCTTACGGACCTGTCATCAACAGTATTTTTGCGGAGCTGGATGCGTATGCACCAATCGCCATGAATTGGCACGGTTTCCAAACCTTTCAGGATTTTTCCGGATGGCACAGTCTCGCTTTTTCACAAAATCAGCAGGAGTTTGAATCGGCAGCCGGCAACATCCGTGGTATGCCCTTGCACCTTCTCTATGCGGACCGGTCCGGAACCATTGACAACCTGGTTACCGGTGAAATCCCTCGTTATACCTCTCCCGCCGGTATTTTGAACATCGCTGAGCGAGCAGATCTGACCGTTGCCGAACCGCCACACCGACCATCGTTGGACGGAGAAGACTCCGGCTATTTATTCCATGCCAACAATGCGTTCACTCTCGCTGACGGATATCAGCCGGGTCACTTTTTTGAGCCCGATGCCCGAGCCGAACGAATACACTATTTATTGGGTGAATTTGACGGCAATCACAATGTTGCTACCAGCCAGGCACTTCAACAGGACATCACTTCTCATTACGCCCTGAGAATTACCGAGCTTATTCTCCCAATCCTTCGCGAGTACGATACGGACTCCGAAATTCAGCAGGCTCTTGAGTATCTGGAAAACTGGAACTTTTCCTATGCCCCTTCCGCGACGGCGGCTACCATTTTCGACCAATTTTTGATTGAAATGGCGGAAACACTGTATTCCAGAGTTCTTGATGATGATCTCCTGCGGATATATCAACAGCATGATTTCTTCACCTACAAATCATTGATGCACATACTACAAAACGGCTCGGTCTTATTGGATCCGGATCTTGAAAATCCCGAAACCCCCGCCGAAGAAATCATTGTAGAAAGTATGCGATCGGCGATCTCATCTCTTACAAATAATATCGGAGCGCAGACATTTGAATGGGGTTGGGAAAATGT
>SLJN01000048.1 GCA_007135115.1 Balneolales bacterium | reverse complement strand
CCATAACGCCCGAAAGCGCCACGGTAAGCCCGCTATGCGATCTTCTCAACATTCATTCGGTCAAAGAACCACCCTCCCTCGCACCAAGTAAATCCCAGCGCGAAAGAGAAGTCAAAGATAACGGCTAAACCTGTGCGTGTCAAGTAAAAATTTTGCTTTTGGCATGATTGTTGCTTGACACTCCGTTTAGCGGCCAGCAATGATACGACATTTATCAGGGGTATGTCAACATAAAATTTATGATGACAAAAATTGCTGTCCGACTTTTACAGGTTCGGGTAGAACGGTTGGATTTGCAGCGTTAGTGTGCTTTATGCACTAATTTTTCACCGAACATTGAGTTTCTTCAACTTGCTCTGCAACGTGGTTGGTTTGAGCCCTAAAATTGCTGCTGCCCCGTCTTTTCCATAGATTTTGCCATCCGTATGTTTGAGTACCTTCTGTAGATACTGACGGTTCATTTCATCAAAAGTCAAAAGTGAATGGTCGCTACCGTTTTCAAAAAGGGATGATTGCGTTGCGTTATCCATGGCCAGATGTATCAAAAAATGGCCGGAATGTTCCTTCATCTGCAGCAGCGAATATCTTATCACTCGGTAGAACTCACGGAAGTTTTCAGGCCAGTTGTATTCCATAAGAGTTCGGTATTGCTCCTCGGGGATTTCAATTTCGCCGAGGCCAAGTTGTTTGCCAACCGGACGCAACCATTGATCAACTAAAGACTCAATATCGGCATGGCGCTTTCGAAGAGGAGGGATCAAAATTGTTTGGAAAGCGAGATAATAGTATAAATCCTGCGAAAACCGGCCTTTCTCGAGTGCATTTTCTAATGAGATGGTTGATGTGGCAATTATCCGGATGGGTGACGTCTTTAAGTACGCTTCAAGCTGTTTTTGATCATCGGCCGGCATGGTGGCAATGTGATGGATGATCAACGCGCCTTCATTATTACGCAGCGCCTCATTCAAATCCGGGTTTTGGTTATTGCTGTAGTCCAACAGAAGTGTATTTGCAGAGTAACCCGCCCACTCATACATCTTCCGGGCAAGAGTTAACTTCCCGGCTCCGGGCTCTCCACGCAGTAAGAGATTCTGGTCGGTTCCGGCAAGATTATAAGCTTGATCATAAGCTGCCTTAGAAAGGTCTGCATCTGCAACGAATGGAGTCTCTGAAGTCGGAATCGCCGCAGGTTGCGCCTGTTGAACTGAAGCTGCAGATCCGGATTCTTCAAGTTGAATCAACAGAAAATTGGACCGGCTTGATTTAAGCTTGAAGAGGCGGTATTTGTAATCATACATCCGCTGATTACCCAGCTTATCATGAAGAATTACCGGCTGCGATGATTTTGTCTGCTTGAGCTGCGACAACTCAGCAACTTCATCAACCAACCCCTCTAACTCTTTTTGTACCTGGGACTGAGACTCAGACGCCAATACAAATTGTTCAGGAGTAAACCCGAGCTCGTTTTGTACCTGTTCATTTACAAAAACAAGTTGCGCCTGATCGTTTTCATCGATCCGGAAAACCAACAGTAGCCCTGGAATATGATCGTAAAGTTCGCGCCAGAAAGATTGTGATACCGACAAACCGTCCCCTGTTTTATTTCACCGAAATTTCGTTTGGCCAACGATAATAAACTGCTGCTCTCCTATCAAGTGGGGATTGTAACTTCCTCAATAATGTTAGCAACTTCCTGTTCAGCATTGATAACTTCACTGGCTGACGACTTTCTCATTTGATGCAGGCGTGTTTATCACCGGATTATCTGGTTCATATAAAGTGTGACCGTCGGGATCTTCATAATAATTCCGGAATAATTTAATCACACCATAGCAAATCGGTGTATCAATAAGGGCAGCGATAAACTTAAATGTGTAGGCATTCAGAATCAGAATAACCAGAGCACCAATTGTGGTAACATTATCACCGAGGTTTCCGGTGAAAAACAAAATACTTGTGATGGCGGCAGAGTCTACAAATTGACTGACCATTGTTGACCCGTTATTTCTCAGCCAGAGATGCCTTCCTTGAGTCAAGTTCTTCCAGAAATGGAACAGGCGGACGTCAATTGTTTGAGCCGTAATATAAGCAATCATGCTACCTATGGTGTTTCCTACCATAAATCCGTATACGCCATCAAACAGCTCTGAACCACCGCTAACTCCTTCGGTATCCGGCATGTAATATGCTGCTGTCATTACTGTCAGCATAAACAGGTTCATGAACAAACCGATCCAAACAACCAGTTGCGCTTTTTTCCGCCCGAAAAGTTCACAAATCATATCGGTGGCTAAAAAAGTGACCGGAAAGGCAAGCAAACCTGCGGGAATGGTCATCGTATACGTCTCGCTGTCGCGCACTAACTCCGGAACAAGGGGCAACAACCAATCAGGGAGGTTGAGACTGAACAGAGTTATAAACTTTGTCGTCCCGATTATGTTCCCCATAACCAACGCTGTAAGAAAGACTCCCACAAGGGTTAAGAATAGGGCGTCCCTTTTGTATTTGTCAGGTTTGTGGGTTTGACGATCCTCCATATTCCATAAATTTGACCACACCTGCTTAACCTTAATTCACTGATCATCATTTCCAATTTTAAAAGGAATTGCAACAAGGTTTGCTACGTTTACTCTCGTGACTGAAGGCTTTGGGTTTTCTTTCAAGCACTTTTAGTGTTAGTGTTTATAAGAACACCCATTGTGCCTTAAGAAATATTTCTTGCGCGCTAAGTCTTTTAATTCCATCAAATATAGAAAATGCTATGAGTACCGAGATAGCCAAGCTCGATCCAAAACAAGTTAAAACCGACCTTGCCTTGCAAGCTGTATCTACCTACATGGATCAGGGTTGCAGCTTCACTATTGCCTCTATTTCGGAAAGCGCAGGTATAAATGAGACGGATTTTTTTGATTACTTCCCTCATAAAACCGCGGCACTACATTATTTCTACACCAGTATTCCGGATCGATACCGGGATATGGTAGCCGAGATTGAGGGCTACGATAACCTGACAGCCGGAGAAAAACTGGCCAATTACATCTACACCGTTTTTGATATCCTGCAGGAACAGCGAGACTTCGTCGAGGAAACATTCGACCCATTTGTTTTCAAATCCTATGCAACTTCCGGGTTCGAGTATCAGTCGAGGGAATTAATTTCCGGATTTCTCGAAAACGATCCGCAGATACCTCCGTTTACACAGATGGCGCTAACGCTTCCTGTCGATCGCTTTCTTGCTTATGAGATGCTTCACGTCATCAAATTTTGGCTCGGTGACACCTCCGAGGGCAGCGAACGCTCCTCCGAGCTGGTTGAAAAGCTGACTGCTTTCATTGATGAAGTTTTACATACGGCTGTTGCTGATCGCGGATTTGATCTGGCCAAATTCATGATTTCCAACCGAATTGTCCCTCTACCATTTATTGGAAGATTTATCCCCTGATTTTAAACCCCTGAATTACTATTTCTTATGAGTGATTTTCCATCATCCCGTTTTGAGCGTAGCGCCCGAATGGCTCGTACCGGTGCCAAAGTTGGTGCTAACTATGCCAAACGGCACCTTCAAAAAAAACTTGGCAAACAAACCGACGCCGAAGCCGAAAGTAAATTTCACCGGGACAACGCCAGACAAGTTTATAACGAGTTTGCGAAGCTCCGCGGAACGGCTCTCAAGCTTGCCCAAACCATTAGTATAGATGGTAGCATGGTTCCGGAAGAGTTTGCTGAGGTAATGGCCGAGGCGCAGTATTCGGTGCCCCCGATCAGTAAAGCTCTTGTCCGCCGAATCATCCAACAAGAACTTGGCAAGCCCCCCGAACAGATTTTCGACAAGTTTGAACCAGAAGCCTTTGCTGCTGCATCGCTGGGTCAGGTTCACCGTGCGCGACTCAAAGACGGTACCGATGTTGCCGTGAAAGTTCAGTACCCCAATGTGAGGGAGACCATTGAATCTGACCTTAAAATGGCGAAGTCCATCTATAAACGGCTGGTTAGTACCCGAAAAATTGAGGCTTATTTTGATGAAATCCGATCAACGCTGATCCGGGAGACCGATTACCAGCAGGAGGGAGAGCAAATTCAGCGCTACCACGAGTGGTATTCGGGAGATGAAATAGTCACGCCCCAGTGGATCCCTGAGCTATCCACCCGGAAAGTTCTGACGATGACGCTGTTAAACGGCATCCACCTCAGTGAGTTTATACAGGAGTATGACGTTGACATTGAAAAACGCGATCACTTCGGCCAGCTACTGTTCAATTTTTTTCACAAACAGGTGAACGAACACTGCACACTTCACGCCGACGCGCACCCTGGAAACTTTCTGTATACTGATGATGGCAGGTTAGGCGTGTTGGACTTCGGATGCGTTAAAACCTGTCCGCCTGAATTCTTTTATGATTTCCTTTCTATGCTTCCGGCCCATATTAATGGTGATGAAGAGGAGATCCTCAGGTTATATCACAAGCTTGAAATCCTTGTAGAAGACCCTTACGAGTCGGAAGCCGAAATGGAAATCTACCAATTTTGCCGGGAGTTTTCGGATCATCTGATTGAACCCTACCGCCACTCTGAATTTGATTTTGGCAATACCGAATACCGCGACCGACTGAATAAGTTGGTTCGCCAAGCTACCGAACTGGCTGAGCCCAGAGGCTCTGAGCACTTTGTCTTCTTAAGCCGGTTGTTGGTAGGCGTGTATCGCATGATGATGAAACTTGGCGCCCACGTAAAAACCGAACATGGCATCAACCGGATTATGGATTACGTGGATCAACATGCCGAAGAATTTGTAGAAACAAGGTAACATCAACTTCATCACTTGAAAAAAGCCTTCATCCGAATAATTCGAATGAAGGCTTTTAGCGCTTTCCGAGTCAAACACTGAATCATGCAGGTTCTGAGTCGGCGAGAAGCCCTTCAATTTTGTTGATATACTTTTTCCCGCCAAATCCTTGTGTGATATCAATCACTTCCCCTTCAGGAGAGATCAGGATTTTGACCGGAAAACTATCCAGCTCAAATGCAGTTACAAATGGCTCAAGCTGCCGGTTTTGACCGCCTGCGGTGGTGTGAATCCACGGCATTGGATACACCCGATCTATAAAACTTTCCACCATCTCCGACTCCTCATCTACCGATACCGAGACTATTTCAAAGTTTTCTCCGGCCTGATTCCAATATAGTTCATGCATATATGGCATTTCCCGAGTGCTGATGGGGCAGTCGACGGACCAAAAGTAAAGCAGGTGATAGCTCTCCTTCAGCGAATCACGGGTGATTTCACCATTCTCTCCTAATTTGCTCAATTCAAATTCGGGCAGCTGATCAGCAATCGGAGAGTTCAATTTCCCCTCATGTTTTGCCTGAGTCTCGGCATTAATTCCGAAAATGAGCATCGCACACAACGTAAAAACCTGAATAGCAGTTGATTTCTGAGTTTTCATAAGCCTGGTGTTTAAGTTTTGATTCCGGAAATTGATTTCCGTTTCACCCGGCTGTACGAGACTTTGCAGATCAAAGATGTTACCGTAATGTTAGAATATTGGCAGAAACCCTCTTATTTTAGCCTGCTGATGTTACAGTTTTGACAGAGCCTTTTTCAGCTCTATCAGCTAAACTGTCACCTAATTATTTCTGTTAATTTCGACTAAAATATTATTTAGACCTGCGATGAAATATTATTTACCTGCACTCATTGGTTTATCGGTCATCATTTCAGCATGTGGCGGAGACGATTCCTCCGGTAACGGACTCTCTGAGTTTGAAAAAGAGCATGGAGTAGGGCCGATAACCGAAGCTATCAGCCTTGACGAACTCGATCGAAACCTGGCCGACAGGGGTCAAGAGTTATTTGAAGCACAATGTACGGCATGTCATCAACTGGAAGCCCCGATAACCGGACCGGCGCTGGGTGAGATCACCCAAAAACGCGAGCCGGCCTTCATCATGAATTATATACTAAACCCCCGTGAGATGCGGGAAAAACATCCCGTAGCCCAGCAGCTTTCTGAAGATTACCCTGGCGTGATGAACGACCTGGGCCTTGATAAGGATGAGGCGAAAGCCATTGTCGTTTTTTTGGCTGAATATGCCGGTGACTAAATCCTACCCGGATTCTGCCATCGCTTTGCGCGCATCCCGGAACGACTTTATTGCGAGGACCAGGTAGATGATCAACCCGACTGCCATGATGGCCTGGGCATAAGATGCCATAGGACGCTCCAGTGCAGCTCCACCCATGGCTGCAAAAACGTCAATCACACCGGCGAAAGAACCGAACATGCCTACCAATGCAAGTCCGGCGGCAGCATGCATGCTATGTTTTCGTGCGCCTTCGCCGGCAAGTGCAACCATCCCGAGAATAACAAAGACCACTCCGAAAAAAGCGGGAATCAGGGCTGTAACACTTTCAGCTCCGGTTCCGAAATAGGAAAGCAAACCAAGTATAATAAAGGCAGAACCAAGACCGGTGGTGAATTTGGGCATCATAAGTCAATACGTTTTAGATGAGAAATAGAAAATACTTTAGTACCGATGAAAATAATACATCTGCATCCGTAACCAACGGATAAACCGGATAGTTTCTGTCTGTCAAAGCAGATCCCAAAGTCCAATCAAGCCTGCATAGTTACCAATGATGTAGTGAGATACACACACGCCCAAAAGCGACTTGTGTCTGAGATAAAGCGCGCCCCAGATGAAACCGCTTATCAAGGCAACTAATCCGAGATTGAGAGAGGCATGAAGGTGAAGTGCTCCAAAGATTACCGACGTAATCAGCACTGCCATCATCCCAATATACCGGCCTGTTAATAATCGGTATACTGAGTTTTGAACTACTCCGCGCATGATAAGTTCTTGAATCGGTACCACCAATAGATATGCAACATACGACCAACTGACATCATCCCAGAGGAAAAACGACTGACCGTCTTCATATACGGTCATCCAGGCGATGCCGGTTAAGAAAATCATTAGGATGACGGTTAGTAACAGAGATTCACGAAGAGATTTTCCGGCATCCTGTAAAGTTACCCCAAAGGAAGTCAGAGGCATCTGACTTTTTCTGACAATCAGGTAAATTATAAATATGCCTGCAACTTCCACCACACGGCTCATTGCATATTGTACCGCTTCGGGATTAGGCAGATTCATCAACATTTCCGACTGTAAATAATTGATGATGAAAGCATAAATACTGATCATCAGTACAATGGAGGCAAACAGCAAACTCAGCTCTTCTTTTTCTTTATTAATAACCTCCAGCTGTTCGTTGGTAACCTCCAAATCGATGTAGGAATCTTTCAGACGGTCATAGAGCTTTTTCAGGATCTTACCGTATATCCGAGGATTAAGGCGGGCTAACTTTTCAAATTTATCCTGCGAAATTTCATAGACCCGCACCGACTCCCGAGCCATGACTGACGCCAATCGCGGCGCATCTGTAATCAAAGCAAGTTCGCCGAAGAAATCTCCACTGTGTAACTGGCTAATATCACCCTGGTGATCTGCTTCTTTTTGAATGCTAACCGATCCGCTATCAATAATAAAAAAGCTTTTGCCGCTTTCTCCCTCCCTTATGATAAATTCACCGGTTCCATAATCTTTGGGCTCCAGCTCATTGATAAACTGGTCAATTACTTTCGGAGATTCATTATTCAATCCGGACCATTCAAGAAATGCTTTAACCGATGACGAAATCCGGCCTTCCTTTTCAGATTGCAAACT
>SLJN01000148.1 GCA_007135115.1 Balneolales bacterium | reverse complement strand
GGTGAGGCAAGCACTTCTCCTCTTAATGCCATTAATCCTAAAGACATTGAGTCCATAGAGGTATTAAAAGATGCCGCTGCCGCTTCTATATATGGGTCGCAAGCAGCTGCAGGCGTTGTAATTATTACGACACATCGAGGTGCCGAAGGAGAAACCGAAATTTCTGCCCGGGCCGAAGGTGGTGTGCGTACGCTGGCGAATAGCACCCCTTATATCAATACGGAACAATATGTTGATTACTTCGGGGACGCACTCTATCACAATGGTGTAGTTTCTGATCGTGAAGCTGGCAATGCAGAAGCAAGGCAAAGCTTTTTGAATACTTACGGACCGTTACCCGGAACAGAGAATGAGCTGCCCGATAATAACTGGCAGAATGATTTCATCTACACGGATGGTGCGACACAGAATTACACTCTGTCAGCCAGGGGAGGAGATGAAAGCACACGGTTTTATGTATCCGGTGGATACGAAAACACAGAAGGAACGGCAGGACGTAGTACGTTTGAACGATTGAATCTGAGAACCAATTTCGATCATGATTTTTCCGACCGTCTCAGCGGTTCAATCAATACCAATCTTGCCCGAAGTTATCAGTTCGGGGTATGCCAGGATGGCAACTTTGTAAACTGTCCGCCTTCCCAGGCTATGTTTGAGCCGCCTTTTACCCATCCGTGGGCAGATGAAGCTGAGTCGGAATATAACCCGTTTGTTGCTGTAGGAGCTACAAATAACCCGGTCTTAGTAGAAAATGAGGTCGATAGAAATGTTGACGTACTGCAGATTACAGGTAACGTTGATGCAAATTATCGCCTGGCAGACTGGATTGATATCCGCGGCTCATTCGGCCTTGATTACCGGGAGACCGAAGATGAGCGTTATGATAATGTAATCGCTGCACCTGCTGATGGCGGCTGGCTTTCCACCACGTTCAGGGATGTGGTTAACTTTAATACAAACCTGACGGCCAATATTAACCAGACCTTTGATGAGGTTCACAGTGTAAGTGCTCGAGTCGGATCAGAGTTTCGCCGGGATCATTCGCAAGAGCGCGTGGTTCGTGGTGACGGAGGATTCCCTGGACTGCTTTTTAGTGTTCTTGATGCTTCCTACGAGCCCACAACGGCAAGCGGGTCAAGTTCAGAGTTTCGATTGGGGAGCTTCTTTGCCCGAACCCAATATAATTACGATGAACGCTATCACCTGAACTTCACGGCAAGATACGACGGGCATTCCAGATTTGGTGAGGATACCCGGTGGGGCTTTTTCCCATCCCTATCCGCTTCCTGGAATATTGCCGAAGAAAACTTCTTTACGGTAGATGAAATTGATGACCTACGACTCAGAGTTGGTTATGGTCTGACCGGTAATGCAGCCATTGGTAATTTTGCATCCCGTCAGCTCTATAGTTTACAAGGTTCATATGACGGAACTTCAGCTATACGACCAACACAAATTGCCAACCCAAACTTGACCTGGGAAGAGGCTCGCGAATTGAATGTTGGGTTAGACTACTCAATTCTGCGTGGCCGAATAAGCGGTAGCCTCGATGTTTATCGGAGAGATACCGAACAGTTGCTTTATCAACGGCCTATTCCACAGACATCCGGTTATAATGACTGGAATGAAAATGTGGGATCGCTCCGCAATGAAGGTATTGACTTTGAAATCAGTTCCGTAAATATCAATACGGAAGATTTTCAGTGGAGTACAAGGTATAACATTGGGTTGATCAGGAACGAAGTGTTATCGCTTCCTGAAACGCTTAACCCGGAAAATATGCTGCAGCGTATTGAAGAAGGAGAGCCTCTCGGTCAGATCAATACACCTGAATGGGCGGGGGTTAACCCGGCTGACGGAAGGCCGATGTGGTATGATGAAGATGGAAGTATTACATATCAACCCAATGAACCGGCCGATAACCGTCAATTTAATGATGGTGTAGCAAATCAGGTTGGAGGAATAGGGAATACGCTCTCTTATCGTGGCTTAGAGTTGGATGTATTCTTTGAATTCAGCTTCGGACAATGGGCCTTTGCAAGTACCGATGTACAATTCACCAGAACTCCGGACTTCACAGCAAGTCTTCATAAAATGGTTGAAGACCGGTGGAGAGAAGAGGGGGATGTAACCTATTTCCCACGAGCGGTTCAAGGAGGTGCTGATTATCCTGAAACAGCAAATTTTCGAACTCAGTATGGTACCCACACGGTACACAATGCGAGTTACATTCGCCTCAAGGATATCACATTCAGTTACAACCTTCCTATGAATCTCACTGAGCGCATAGGTATCCGAAATCTGAGAGTATTTGCAACCGGACTCAATCTCGCACTATGGACTAACTGGCCGTGGGCAGATCCGGAAGTTGCTTTTGATACCGACGATATCTTTCAAAACCAGACAACTGCATCGTATCCCACTGAGCAGCAGTTCAATGTAGGTGTAGAAATTGATTTCTAACAGAAATTTAAATTTTAAAATCTGTACGTTATGACAAAGTTTAAATTAAGTATTTACCTGATCGTAGTTTGTGTATTCATGTGGGGGTGCGACGGCATATTTGATGTCGAGCCTTCCACGGCACGAGACGGTGAAGAGATCTTGACCAGTGATGAGGGTGTGGAGGCATTACGAAACTCCATGTATTCTCAACTAAGAAGCCCCGGCGGAGATGCTGAGGAGAATATTCATTATACGACGGAGTATTTCATCGGACCGAGTGCAATGGCTGATGAAACCCGAAACAGCGTAGGGTCAACAAGGTTAGAGGATTTAAACGCATCTGTTAGTAATGATGGATCAAGGGAACATCTTAGAAGCTGGTTCGCGACCTATCAAATTGTCAAGGATGCCAATCAAATGATAAGCGCGGTAGATGAAGAGAGTCTGGAAGATGTAAATCTTGATCGCTATCAGGGTGAGGCTTATGCGCTAAGAGCTTTTGCTTTTCATCATTTGGTAAGAGCAATGGGTTACGAACCAGGCATGTATGACATGGGTCCGGAAGATAATTGGGATTACGGCATTGTACTTCAAACTGATCCGGTTAGTGAAATCGATGAAGTGGAAATGAGTGATTCCAGAGCCAGCGTGGATGAAGTTTATGAACAGATTCTATCTGATCTTGAAGAGGCCGCCGAACGCCTTGAAGGGTTTGAAGAAAGAAATCGAATAACAGAATCATTCGTACATGGACTCAAAGCAAGAGTAAAGCTTTACGCCGCAAACGGCGATGTTGGAGTAAGTTGGGAAGACGCAGCCGCCAGTGCAGATAACGCTTTAGACGCTTTCCCGGGAACCCTGGTCGATGACCCGGATGGCGTGGACGAAATGTTTGTTGAAGATGCCGGCGATCATCCCGAAGCAATGTTTTTGCTTGAAGTTCATCCCGATGTTGAGCCCATTGCCGGAGCCAATGTAAATAATGGTCCTGCAGCATATACCTCATCGCAATGGGTCGCGCAGGTTCCTACGGATGCAGCACTGAATCTGTATGAAGAAGATGATTACAGATATAACGGCTGGTTTGAACCCTGCACCAACCATCAAACCGGCACAGATATGCAAGATAACTGTGAGCCGGTAAACGAAAACGGATGGAGTGTGACGAAGTTCAATGATCATGACGGCAATCTGGTAGATGACATGCCTTACATGCGCATCGCCGAAATATATCTGATCAAAGCAGAAGCCGAAGCTCGTGCGAGCGGTAGTCCGGATGACGGTCTTGATTATCTGAACACTCTGCGCAATGCTCGCGGTGTCGAAGATAAAGATGCCGATGACCTGGAAGAATTTGAGGATCTCATCTTAAGAGAGCGAGGCAGAGAGCTGATAGTTGAAGGTCATAGATTCTGGGACTTGAAACGTATGGGCCGCCACATCCCGGATGTAGACGGATCAAATAAAATCCGCAATGACAACTACAGAATGCTTGCTCCGGTACCTACACGTGAGCAGGGTGTTAACGATGATCTCATTGAGAATCCGGAATACTAAACATGATCACCTGAAATTTAATAAGCCGAATTATGTCAAAGTCATTAAATCTTAAATTGGCCATTTTCATTGTAGCAGCTTTGGGTTTTACAGGCTGTAAGGACTGGGACCCCATCAATGGATTTGATGAAGGCCATACGCAAAGAGAATTTGAAGATGAGAAAGTCGGGTTCTACCCAATTTCTCAAGAAGCCTCGGAAGCAGATGAATCAGTTACACTGGAAGTTCAACTCATAGCTGAACCCAAAGAATCAGACGTGGAAGTTGGATATTCCATTAGTGATGGATCAACTGCGGAAGAAGGTGAACATTTTGAAATCGTATCCGATTCGCCCGTTTCAATTGAAGCCGGTACAAATACTGCTGATGTTGAGATTGAACTCATCGAGGGAAGTGTTGAAGAAGAAGTATCTCTTCAATTTAGTCTTGATGAGGTTAGCGACGGAGTTGAGCCTGCCGATAACCTAAAAGAAGCAGAGATTTTCATTTCACCGGCTAATTGAAGCAAACTCATAATAAATCTTAATAGTAGAGATGAAAGGCCACAATGAATAATCGTTGTGGCCTTTTTTAATGAGATGAGAACGCTTAGCAGTACTTTCTTTTTGGCCATTCTCAGAATTATCCTCATTTATGCCTAATGCATTGAGGTTTAATAGCTCTTCTGACCTTGGGGCGGTAAACAAACCTGTAATTAGAGAACTTATCCTACCTGTTTTCTTCAAGAGAACTCTAAAGAACTTAGGCTGGCATGTTGAGAATGTCTCAACCACCCGGTTTTCCTAACAAATTAACAAGATTGAAATATTAGCGAAAAATTCTGCCGAAAAAACGCAGATAAAATGCTGAATTAATCCCCGGGCGTTAAGTGTTTTAAGTGTGGTATTATATGAGAAGTAGTAAAAAATAATAAGCCTGGTTTTTATATAGTGTTAAAATCAGATAATCATCAAGCAATTTTGTAAATAAATTGTAATTGATGGATGTGGTTGTTTGCTATATGTGATAAAATTTTTAATAAATATATTATAAAAACACCGGCTATTGACACGATTGGTAGCGTTGGTTAACATTGTTATCAAATTGTCAAATGATTATGGGTACATTTTGTTTGGCAGTTAAATGATGTATGTAGAATACTGTGCTTCGTACAGTTTAGGGTGCTTTTCTTAATCCATCATTATAATTGGAAAATAACATAGCTAACCTTGTATTAAATAAGAATTGTGTTATGCTAAGTAGAATACTGATTTTAACAATAACCACTTTTGTAGTTGGACCCATGTTTGCACTCGTGCATGCACAGGGCACAATACAGGGTGAGGTTTATGATGCAGAGACAGAAGAACCATTGCCAGGGGCGACTGTCGAAGTTCCGGAGTTGAACCTTGGTACAACTACTGATGATCAGGGTTTTTTCTATTTTGAGGATCTCGAGCCCGGATCTTATGAGGTTGCCATTGGATTCGTGGGGTATCTCGAGGAGTCCTATGATGTAGAACTGGATCAGGGCGAAACGGTTGAATTGGAAATCATACTCGAGGAAGATGTTATGGGGCTTGACGAGGTGGTCGTAACAGGCCTTGGTATTCGTGAAGACGCGGATAGAACCCAGGCATCAGTAGGACGAGTTGATGCCGATGATATAACCGTTGATGCGAATATTGGAGAGGTATCTCAGCTTATAAGTGGAAATATTGCTGGAGTAAGTGCTCAAGCCTCATCAGGAAATATTGGAAGTGGGATTCGTTTCAATGTTAGAGGTGGAGGTGGCCTCGGTGGTGATGGTCAGCCTGTCATTTATGTAGATGGTACCCGAATTGATAATGAAGAGATTGGCGGATTTGACGCCGGTGGTCAGGGCGTATCAGCTTTAGCCGAATTAAACCCGGATGATATTGCTTCTGTCGATGTAATCAGAGGTCCGGCAGGAGCTGCAATTTATGGAACAGAGGGTGGAAACGGAGTAGTCTTGATTGAAACCCAAAGAGGTGATTTTTTTGATGATCCAACCATGAATGTTCAATATAGCGGAACCTTTGGGTATCAAAGTCAGGGACGGCAATACGATGAAGATTTGTATGGAACTGCCGATGACGCCAATGCTTTATTCAGTGATGGCCCGATCCGTGATCATAATTTAGGGGTATCAGGCGGAGCTGAATCCTACAGATATTACGCAGCGGTTCAAAACAGACAGGAAGAGGGTATGATTCCACGTACCGAAGGTAACCGTACCAGCTTAAGAGGTAATTTTGAGGTTTTTCCCACGGATGATGTCAATATTCAGGTAAATGCTAATTATACGCACAACAACATGCATAGACCTGATAATGATAATAATGTGCAGGGATACCTTGGAAACACTTTGTTGAATCCTGTCTCTTATTTGAATACCGACAGTACAGCTATCAATCAAATGGAGGATATCCAAAGGGTTAATCGGTTTGTTGGTTCTTTGAGCGCATCCTGGACGCCGGTTGAAAACCTGACGATAAGTGCTACCGGTGGATATGATGCATCATCCAGAAGGCAGGACAGAACTCGTCCGGCCGGTTTTGCCTACTCCGGAATTGGAGTAGACGGTGATCGAAATATTTATAACCGCATTAACAACCAGGCAAATTTCGAAAGTCAGGTTCAGTACGACTACCGTTTGTCTGATAGAATACAAGCAACCTCACTTGTGGGTGGACAGTTCACTGATATAACCAGAAGAATCAACTTTGGTACTTCTCAAGGTTTTGGAACCGATTTACTTGTGGGAGCTGGTGTTGCTGCTGATATCACTGACTTTAACGAATCTTTGCTTAATACAAGAAGAGGTGGAATATTTGCTCAGCAGCAGTTTCGCATTGATGAAACCTACACTTTATCTGCATTAATAAGACGAGACGTAGCTTCTGCGTTAGGTGAAGGCGTAAGTGATGTCTGGTACCCGAGTTTTAATGCTTCTGCTGAGTTAAGTAATCTTGAAGTAACTCCCGAAATCTTTACGCAACTGCAACCACGAGTTTCTTACGGTGAAACTGGTGAACTTCCAAGCGTAGCTGACGGGATACCATTACAGTTTACTGGTGTAGCGGCATCCGGTGGGTCCGGAGGTATCATCAGCTCTATTGGTAGAGATGATATTTTGCCGGAACGAATCCGTGAAGTTGAAGCCGGTATCGATATCGGAATCGGTGATAACTTCATGTTGGACGCTACATATTGGTATAACTGGGCAGATGATTCCATTATCGATGTTCCATTGGCATCGTCAACCGGTTTTGGTTTTCAGGACCTTCCACAAAATGTTGGTAGTATTGAATCTCAGGGATTTGAAAGTTCATTATCTTTCAGTCCATTTGTTTCAGAAGCAGCTCGTTTTGATGTCGATTTGACCTATAGCTATCAAACTAATGAAGTGCTTGATCTTGGGGAGGATGTAGACGAATTTTACGATGGCTTCAATAGAAATGTGATTAAAGAAGGCCTGCCCCGACAAGCATTCTTCTTACAAGAAATTAAAGGGCCGGTATTTGATGATAATGACGAAGTCATTGTTAGACCAGATGGAAATATTGAAATAGAAAGTTCGGAGGAACGAAGAAAAATCGGCCAACCTATACCGAATCACACTGGTGGGCTCCGGCTTAATCTCACAATGTTTCAAAACCTGAACCTGGGAGCATTTGCAGAATATGCCACCGGGCATCAAATGTATAACAGTACTGCTGGATTTGCTGCACTGT
>SLJN01000273.1 GCA_007135115.1 Balneolales bacterium | reverse complement strand
CTGGTGAATTTACTTTCAGCCAGTCGTTTTGCGATGGTCTTACGCATCTGGCTGACCTTGATCTCCTCATCTTCTTCTGCTACTACAGCAGGCTGTGCAGCCGGTGCGGGAGCCTCTTCCGGTTTATAATTCTCGATATCCCGTTTAATTATACGCCCGTTAGGTCCGCTGCCTTTTACATTTTGAAGCTCAATACCCTGCTCAGTTGCCATTTTGCGGGCTAACGGTGAAGCTTTGATTCGACCGTCGCCGGAGTCAACAGCTGCCGGCTGTTTTTCTGCGGTCTCTTTTTCCGGCTGCTTATCACTTCCATTCACAGAAGTTGCAGGCTGCTTTGACGCACCTTCTTCTTTACCCGCTTCTTTTTTTCCGGCAGGTTCTGCTTCAGCAGTTCCTTCATCTTCGAGCAGATGGGAGATATCCTCCCCTTCTTCTCCGATAATTGCCATTTTGCCACCAAGCGGAACAGCATCACCTTCTTTGGCAATAATTTTCAGGATTACCCCGGGATCAAAAACTTCCACATCCATGGTAGCTTTGTCGGTTTCGACCTCAGCGATAATATCCCCGGATTCGACCCGGTCTCCTTCTTTTACGTTCCACTTAGCGATGACACCCTCTTCCATGGTGTCACTCAGCTTGGGCATATCAATTACTATGGCCATAAAACTCAGTTAACTCAGATTAAAAATTAATTGCGATATGTAACCGTGTTGACAGCATCAATCACATTTTTAGGACTGGGCAGCCAGGCATCCAACAAGCTCTTGGAAAAAGGAGCAGGTGTGTCCGGTACGGATACCCTCTGAACGGGCGCGTCCAAATAATCAAAAGCATCCCGCTGGATTTGGAAACCAACCTCACCTGCAAGACCGCAGAATGGATGGGTTTCATCTACAATTACGCACCGGTTGGTCTTTTTAACAGATTCAAGCACGGTTTGAATATCAAACGGACGGATGGTTCTCGGGTCAACAATTTCACACTCCACGCCATCTTTGGCAAGCTGATCAGCCGCCTGTTTGCTGACGTGATACATCTTGCCTGACGCTACGATGGTTACGTCAGAACCTTCCCGTTTTACCTTTCCTTCACCAAGCGGTATGAGGTATTCATCCTCCGGCATTTCCTGCTTCATGCCGTACATTTGCTCCGACTCAAGGAAAATCACCGGATCGTCATCACGGATTGCAGTTTTCAACAAACCTTTGGCATCGTAAGGCTCAGAGGTGTAAATCACTTTGAGTCCCGGATAATGAGAATACAGATTTTCAAAATCTACCGAGTGGGTGGCTCCAAGCTGACCCGCCGAGGCATTAGCTCCACGAAATACAATAGGAATGGACACCTGACCACCGCTCATATACCGGATTTTGGCGGCGTTATTGATAATCTGATCCATGCCCACTACAGCAAAGTTGAACGTCATGAATTCTACAATGGGGCGAAGGCCGTTCATCGCAGCTCCGACGCCGAGTCCGGCAAATCCCAGCTCGGAAATAGGGGTATCAATTACCCTTTTGCCGGAAAACTCGTCCATCATACCTTCTGTTACTTTGTAGGCGCCGTTATATTCGGCAACTTCCTCGCCCATCAAAAATATATTTTCATCCCGGCGCATTTCTTCGCTCATCGCTGCCCGAATTGCTTCGCGAAATTGTAATTCTGCCATGAAATAATCTGTTTAGATCGTTAAATAATTTGGTGAATATCAGGTCTGGAAAGGATAGTCTTCCTGTACGTAGACATCGTCGTATAGCTCTTCGGTATCAGGAAAATCACTTTCTTCAGCAAATTCGATAGCATCAAGCACTTCCTGATCTATGCGTTTTTGGACCTCGTCAATGTCTTCCTGAGTCGACGTTTTCTTATCCAGTATGTAGGTTTTCAGTCGCTCAATGGGATCTGTGGCCTTGAACTCCTTTTCCTCTTCCTTAGTACGGTAGTTGGCCGGGTCGCTCATCGAGTGTCCACGGTACCGATAGGTTCGAATCTCCAGAAACCAGGGTTCTCCGTTTTCCCGGATGTCTTTGGCCACTTCCTGCATTTTTTCAATTACGGTAAGCACATCCATTCCGTTAACCACCTCGTGCTTCATCTCATAGGGTAACGCACGGTTGATCAACTCACCTGCGCTGTGCCGCTTCACCGCGGTACCCATGGAATACCCGTTATTCTCAACTACATACAGGATTGGCAGCTTCCACAGACTGGCCAGGTTAAAACTCTCATTCAATGCACCCTGATCAATGGCACCGTCACCAAAGTAACAGGCTGTAATACGGTCTTCGTTGCGATATTTATTGGCAAAGGCGATACCGGCGCCGAGCGGCAGATGGGCACCCACGATAGCATGTCCACCCCAGAAATGCTTTTCAATATCGAAATAGTGCATTGAGCCACCTTTACCTTTGCTGCAGCCCGTTTTTTTACCGAACAGCTCAGCCATTGCTTCATTAGAGGACATCCCTCGTGCGAGTGCAAGCCCGTGATCGCGATAAGCCGTAATTAAATCATCGTTATCGTTCAAGGCATATACCGACCCGGTTGAAATTGCTTCCTGACCGATATAAAGGTGAAGGAATCCGCCAAACTTTCCTTTTTGATACATCTGAGCCGCACGCTCTTCGAAACGACGCTGCCGATACATGCTTTCAAACAGTTCCAGCAGCTCTTCGTCTTTAATGCCCAGTGTTTTGTGCGACTTTTTAGTTGGCTTGGGGAGTTCCGTACTTTTGTAGACTACGCCGGTTGGTGTGAAACCGGCCACATCTGCTTCTGCCATTTACTTAATCTCCAAATGTTTTCTGTTTACAGGATAACTTTTTGTTATGCTGTGATATAATTTCAGCGCAATTGAAAATACCTTATGCAACACTACAGCTTTTTAAAAGCAAATTTAACTGAACCGCATAAGATAACCTTTTCACTTGTTAGTTTCCAGAGTTGTACGGGTTTTAAAATTTAATCTGATCGTCGAAGCCCTGTTACGGCATCACGACCAATTGCTGCCTCACACTTTGCTACCAATGCCGGATGACTCGTTCTACAGTTCGTCTCATTCATTCAGTTTTTTAACTTCATCGGATTCCGTGAGCTGTTGCTGAGATTCTTCCACCAGCTCCCACGGCTCCAATAAGTTATCACTCAGGTTATCAATAAAACGCGAAGGATTACTGAAGTAATCCCCCCGGGCACTCTGCTGTAACAACGGATAGGTAATAAACAATTCATCAGCAGCCCTGGTACATGCAACATATAACAGGCGCAGCTCCTCATCAATGGCCTCTTCATCTTCAAGGGAAAACCCGGACGGGATGATACCATCCAGACACTGAATCAGAAATACCATCTTCCACTCCAGCCCCTTAGAAGAATGGATGGTACTGAGTACCAATGGATTTTCATCTTTTACGCCTGGCTCAGTATCCACCGCGGTAGCCTCGATAGGGTCAAGTGCCAGATCTTCCAGCAGGTGATCATAAGAGCGGAAGTTCCGGCAGAGGGAAACAAAAGCCTCCAGGTCTTTCAGTCGCTTGGGATGATCGTCAAACCGTTTTTCACAAATTGGCTTATAATAGGTTACGATATGATCCACTGCTTCACTTACGGTAAAGTCTTTGTCTTTGAGGTCCGTCAGTAACGAGCTCAGCCCCATAAGCGACGATTTGGCTTTTTCGGATAGCCCGCTCATATCACCAAGTTCATGCGGCTTTTCCCGCTGTGATAGTGCCGATACGATGTTTTGTGCAGATTTGGGTCCTATTCCCTCAAGCAGCAGCAAAACTCTATTCCAGGAGAGTGTATCCGACGGATTGACGACAACTTTGAGATGAGCAAGCACATCTTTGATATGAGCGGCTTCGGCGAATTTTTGTCCGCCGTATTTCACAAATGGAATTTTCTTGCGATTCAGCTCCAATTCCAGATCATAAGAATCCCGTCCGTTACGGAACAGCACGGCGATATCTCCGAGATCAATTTCTTCTTCCCTTTTGTTCAACACCATCTGAGCGATAAACCTCGATTGATCCCGCTCATCCGGTGCACGGACCAGCCCCGGAAACTCCCCTTCTTCCCGGTTGGTGAACAGTTTTTTGTCAAACTTATCCCTGGCCTGACCAATTACATTGTTGGCCAGATTGAGAATGTTTTGCGTAGACCTGTAATTTTCTTCCAGCTTGATGATCTTTGTGCCGTTAAATTCCTCCGGAAAGTTCAGAATATTGCGATGATCCGCTCCCCGAAAAGCATAAATACTCTGCGCGTCATCGCCGACAGCCATTACATTGGAATGCCCTTGTGATAACAGGCGAATCAGCTCCGCCTGAAGTGAATTGGTATCCTGGTACTCATCGACCAGAATATACCGGTTTGAGGCCGCTACTTTCAGGCGAAGTTCCCGGTTTTCGCGCAAAAGGCTGCAGGTCTCGGTTAGCAGATCATCAAAATCCATCACGTGGTTTTGCCGCTTGTATACCTGGTAACGACGGGCGATTTCTTCAATGGCATCGATGTGATGCAAAAACTGGCTGAACTGCTCATCCACCACCTGGTGTAAAGACTGCTGTTTATTTGTGGCGGTACTTATCATACTATAGATGGTGCCTTTACGGGGAAACCGTTTGCCCCGCCTGTTAATATCGAGATCGTTGCGGAGGATGTCGATTACATCAACGGCATCGGAGGCATCCAGCAGAGTAAAATTCGGAGGATATCCGATCGCTTCCGCATATTGGTGCAACAAGCGGTTGCAGTAAAAGTGAAAAGTGCCTCCGTTGATTTTATTGCAGCGCTCATCCAGCAATGAAGTGGCCCGTTCCATCATTTCCCTGGCCGCACGCCGGGTGAAAGTCAGGAGTAAAATATGCTGAGGGGGCACTCCATGTTCGATAAGGCGGGCGACCCGGTAAGTCAGCGTCCGTGTTTTGCCGGACCCTGCCCCGGCGATCACCAACGCCGGACCGTCCTGATGCATAACCGCCTCAAGCTGCTGCTGGTTCAGCAATTCACTATAAGCAATTTGATAATTTTCAGGCCGGTTTTCGGACGGCGTATCCCGCCTTAAAACAAATTTTTTCATGCCGAATTGGGATTGCGATTTTTGTGAAGATACAAAACAGTCGCCTATATGTAAAAATTATGTGAGGGTAACAGGGTTATCATGAAATATTTACCGCTGTTTGCGTTACCATAGCCGGTTCGATGGAAGATTTATATCCGTACATTGGGATAAAGCTGTAATAACGTTAAGTTATCAGGGCAGCTAAATACGGGTTATTCACATATTCAGACTTTGAGTAATGCTTAACACACTTATTTCCTTTTTGAATTGAAGGATTGCTTTACGGAATGGAGAGCTGAATGAGCTCGCCCATTTCTCACTCTGGATAACCGTGAAAAAAAATATATCAGGCAAAAAAAATTATCGAATAACGAATGACAGAAATTGTATTAATCACAATTTCCGGTGAAGATAAGCCGGGCTTAACCGCAACATTAACCGAACAACTCGGCCGCCACGACGTCAACATCTTGGATATGGGGCAGGCGGTCATCCATGATACTTTGTCTCTGGGTATTTTGATCGAAGTGCCGGGAGAGAAAGAATCCTCAACGGTTATGCGGGATCTGGTTTTCAAAGCGCATGAGTTAAACGTTCAGGTTAAATTTGAGCCGGTTTCAGAAGAGCAATACCAAAAGTGGGTGGAAGCTCAGGGAAAGCCCCGCTATATCCTGACCCTACTGGGGCGAAAACTAAAAGCTCACCAGATATCACAACTTGCTGATGAGGTATACCGTCAGGGTTTAAACATCGACAAAATTGAACGGCTCTCCGGAAGGATTCCTCTCGATCAGGTAGATACACCGGCACGGGCTTGTGTAGAGCTCTCGCTTCGTGGTTTACCCAAGGATATCAACCGGATGAAAGAAGAATTCATCCAGCTCGGCAATCAACTGGAAGTAGATGTTGCTTTCCAGCAAGACGACCTCTACCGCCGCAACCGGAGGTTGGTAGTATTTGACATGGATTCAACCCTGATCAAAACCGAGGTAATTGACGAGCTTGCTGAGGCAGCCGGAGTCCGGGATGAAGTATCCAAAGTTACCGAGCTGGCGATGCAGGGAGAACTGGATTTCAAGGAAAGTTTCCGCAACCGGGTAAAGCTGCTTGAAGGTCTTTCCGAAGATGTACTTGATGAAATTGCAGACCGACTCCCTCTGAACGACGGAGCCGAGCGATTGATTGAGACCCTTCGCTGTATAGGTTACAAAACCGCCATCCTATCCGGGGGCTTTACCTACTTCGGAAAAAAACTCCAGGAAAAGCTTGGCATCGACTATGTTTATGCTAACGAGCTGGAGATCAAAAACGGCAAGGTAACCGGGGAGGTCACGGGCGAAATTATTGACGGCCGGCGAAAAGCTGAATTACTCAAGGAAATTGCTCGCAAAGAAGGCATTGTACTGGAACAGGTCATCGCTGTCGGAGATGGAGCTAATGATGTTCCCATGCTGAATGCGGCAGGTCTTGGAATTGCCTTTCATGCCAAACCATTGGTGAAAAAGAAAACCAGCCAGGCGATATCCTATAACGGACTGGACGGCATTCTCTATCTCATTGGTGTGCGTGACCGCGAGATCACCCGTGACAACCTTATTTTCTCTGATGAAAATTAATTAGTACCTGTAAGGAAACAGGTAGTATCTTAAAAAATGCCAATATCTGGTGCAGTAAATTCGGTAATTCAGGAATTAGGTAATTGGGTTTAAAGCAACCTATGGAGCCAAATACCCAATTTTACTTAATCTACTGACTTACCTTAATCACCTGTAGTTTCCAAATGGCATCGTGAGTTTTAATACAGAAACTAATTAACCATCAGCCCATTTGAAGCGCCCGTTTGAATTTCGCTCAATGGTTAAAACCCGGCGGACCGCATCCAGGTTGATTTCACCGAATACGTGGGGAAACGATTGGCCTTCCCCATACACATCTTCGTAGCGTACCAGATTGGCAAGCCTCGAAGGATCGACTTCAAGAACTTTCAACTCTTCCTGGTGAGGAAAAAAGTTATTCGCGGCATCCAGTACCTGCGAATGGGTACTGCAGTGGATAAATCCTTCGGACTCAAGGCTGGGGGCGGTATACTCGCCCTCTTCCTGAGCTTCCTCCCATTCATCCTGGGTTGTAATGTGATATATCAGCTCGCGGCTCATGAGTAAGTTAGCGTTTATATTTATGATATACAGTACTACCGGCAGGCTTGCTGCCGATGTACTGACTCTCTAAACCAAAGATGGACATTTTTTGTTTTTTTTCAAGATTCAGAATATGCCCTATCCATATTTCAGCCAACTTTTTAAAATCATTTTACAATTTCCCGTTTCATGGATTATTCAGAGCTAATTCTATGGGTGACCGTCACTTTCCCACTGCTGTTTCTGATCTTCACGACCTTCGTTCTTCTCCGAAATGCTTTGGATTTCACCACTTTGCCGGATACCTCCGATGCATCAGAGGCGGATTCAACAAAAGCCAATCCGCCTCTACGCATATCCGTCTGCATCCCCGCGAGAAATGAAGAGTCAAACATAGAAGCCTGCCTCTCATCGGTGATAAATCAGCAATACCCTACTTATGAAGTGTTGGCATTGGATGATCAGTCGGAAGACCGCACCGGTGAAAAAATCCGTACGATTGCGGAGGCAAAATCCAATGTTAAGCAACTAAGCGGAAAAGACCGTCCCTCCGGCTGGCTTGGCAAGCCTTGGGCCTGCCGGCAGCTGGCCGATCATGCAACCGG
>SLJN01000293.1 GCA_007135115.1 Balneolales bacterium | reverse complement strand
ACATCGATTTCCATATTCAGGTTGTACCGGATGTTGGTAGACGGATTAAACGGGTTGGGGTAGTTTTGATCCAACTGAAACTCATCGGCCACCGGCGGGTCGGGGAAGTCGGGCTCAAAATCGGGGTCAACTCCGAGAATCTCCACGGTCTGATCAAGGTTGTTCCGGCGGACGTAAGTCGCCCAGTTCAGGGAATCATCCTCCTCAACAAGAATGATAGTTCGTGGCGGCCGGTAAAAGTCACGGGTTTCTTCATCAGCCAGTAGCTCTTCATTCTGACCCGCATCCGCCATAAGCTGAACCCGTGCATCATCAGACTCCGGTTCCACACGATAAGTGATGATGTAATCGGTATCTTTTTCTACTTCCCAATGGTGATCTTCCAAGTCAACGCTATTGACCCCTTCGCCAAGCTCGGATAAATCGATTTCGGTTTGATCAATGGGATCATCCACATCAGGAAGAGCGTAAAACGGGTCGCCGTCAAGCGTTCCCAGCTCTTCGGAATCGTGAAAAGCAACTTGCAGCGTGCCCTCACCGCGCAGGGCGTCATCATGCCGTCGCACCCGGAAAGAGAGATCCTGAATTTCTCCGTTCAGCGGCGAAGTTATCCGCTGACCCACCACACGCACCCCATCGCCTGACGGCAGGCTCAGGAAAGCAAGAGTGTCATTGGCGGCATAATTGAGTTCCGATATCTGAGAGTCTCCGGTTTGCCAGTCTCCGGTGTAGGTAAAGCTCCTCGGCGAGGGTTGGGATTCACTTCCGCCGGGATCTGTATTCATGGTGATTAAAGTGAATTGATCGATTTCGCCATTAAAGGTATGAGAGCCGGAATCCAATTCCTCTAATCGAAAGTTTTCCTGATCGCCCTTTCGGTACCATGCTTTATGCCGCACCCCTCTGCCTGAATCGAGTGTTAAATTGAGATCACCGACATCGACCCATCGCGTGTATTTAGCCCCGCCGAATTGAACTTCCACCTCGCGGTTTTGCACATAAGGCGGTCTCGCTGCGGTGTAAACCCTGGAAAAATTACGAACACGCAGGTTGGCCAATGAAGGATGTATGCTATAGCGGAAGGCCGTGTTGCCCTCAAACTCCCGGTTTATAAGATTGGAGATGTGAAAGTTGACCAGGGTTTCTTCCCATTCAAGGTCATTGTCTTCAAGCACGGAGCGGTAGGCGGAAGTTCCGGAGGATGAGGCCCGGGTAATGCGACCCGCTTGCTCAGCCCCCACTTGCTCGGCAATATAGCTGTGTAGCAGTCCAGCCCGCTCGTAATCCTGAAGCACTTCATCCTCACCCTGCCGCCATCGAAACAGCCCTCGTGTTCGCCGGGCATTGACCATTCCGGTGCGTTCATCCGGCTGGGAGAGAAAGGTCATCGGCCGGGGACTAAAACCGGTGATAATTTCAGCCATCTCGCTTTGGCCCTCATTCTGGAATGTATTCAGATTGCCGTATCGTGCATGAATCAGGTGCTGGATTTCATGTGAAAGCGTAGAGTGCCAATTTGAGCGGCTAAATGACCCGCCGTAAATAAAAGGGTTCGAGTTGATGTAAATGATATCGGCGCCATTGCTGTTCGAGCGGTCGGGATTGAGGTCAATCGGGTTGAAAAAACCGAGAGTGACCAAATTCCGCTCATCATCGCGGCTTTCTTCCTGAATGTCGGTTATTAGCACATTCAGAGTGTTAGATCCATCCACATTCGGGTAGTTTCCGAAAAGATCGCGGTTGAGTTCATAAAGTCCGCGGTCCGGATCAACCGAGCGGGAGGGCGTCGATTCAACAAGCACCTCCATGAAACCGTCGACGACCGATTCGCTGACTTTATTCGAGCCAATCTCATCTTTTTCTACCCAAACCCGGACATGCTCGCTTTTGCCACGTAATTCAAATTCGATGTCATCATACTCATCGCTGCTTCCGGAGCTTTCCTCAAAGTTGATCACATAAAAGTTTCGGCGATCTCCGACCTCATATTCCTGCACGCGCTCCATGGCTGTTGCATGAAAATCAGGGTCTCCGAATCTGCTGAGTGCCTCCTCGTAAGCCTCCTTGATTTCCGGGCGTTCCAGAAGGTAGCTGGTGCGGTGCAAGCCCCGGTGGTCATGGGTGGAAGAGTCGAAATCTAACCGGCCGTCTCCTGGGCGGATTTCATCAGCATCCTGCGCAACAACGAGATTGGCAAAAAAGGCAATCAGGATTAGAACCGGTAAGCAGCGGGCAAAAATCATGGTGATGTAACAGCAAAACAGGCGGATAAATTTCACGAATGGCGTTTACGATTCAAAAACGACTCCACCGCCTCGTGATGACGGTCATCCGCCCAAAACTTACTGAATTCGCGTAATTCGGCTTCCATGGAGGTTTTTCTGTCGGATTCTACCGCTATTGAACTTCCGTCTTTGAGACAGCCGATTAAATCGCGATCCAACCCGGAAAGCCGGTCAGCCCAGTTCCAGGTATTGGTGCGCAAATCAGCCGTTATGGAGACTTCGTTGATCAGATTAGCCGTAAAGGCAAGATTGGCATCCACGAGCGCTTGTGAACCGAGCCAATCCAGAGCACGTGACCGTCCCACACGTTCAATAAGCCGGGTGAGTCCGCCCCAGCCGGGTGGCAGGAAAAACTTCCCCTGGGTGAACCCAAATTTTGCTGTTTTACTGGCGATGGCAAAATCCATGGCCAGCATGAGCTCCACCCCTCCACCGTAAGCATCGCCATTGATGCAGGCTATGGACCAGAAATGCCCGTGTTCAATGCGGTGCAGGATGTTGATCATCCGCTCAGCCATGCGATGACCTTCTTCGGCGGTCTTCAGCTCATGAAACTCTTTTAAATCCCCGCCGGTAGCAAAATAATCGTTATGAGAACCGCTCAGCACCAAAACACGGATTTCAGGGGTTTCTTCAATATGATCCAGCAGGTTTTCCAACTCCTCCATCACCTCAAAGTTGATGGCATTTTTGGCTCCCGGCCTGGTGATTTCGGCCCAAATGGTATTCTGGTGATGATTCAGTTGTAGTGCAGACACAGTCCTTATGATTTTGATTATGGGTTGGCTCTAAAATTACGTGATCGTAGGAAGAGTTAAAATATGAGTTGGTGATGAAAAGTCTTTTGGGATTGTGGTGTTTTTTTCAAGAATTAAAAGTAGGTAACCGTAAGATCCACTTTGTATAATATTAGAAAGAAAGCAGTATCGACCGGGTTGGGTTCCATATAATCTTAAACGGGAGTATGTGACCATGAGAACATTCTTTTTTGCTGCGTTGCTGATATTAATCGCTACAGGGGCGCGGCCGGAAACAGCATTAGCCGATGATGACACGAATAGGATCAATTTGGGTGTAAACCTCAACTATGGGCTGTTTCCATCGGAAAATATTTCATTCGATACCCCCGGCTTTGGACTGGAGGTTTCGGTCCGTATTCTGGATTGGCTGGAAATTGCCGCAGATGGCGATTACATGCTGTCCGCTAATTATTACAGGGGCTCTCCTGGAGGTTATATTGATGTTGACCGCAGGGTATGGACAACTTCTCTGCACAGCCGTTTAATAATACCCGAAATTAAGTCTATCAAGGTGTATGTTGTAGCCGGCGGCGGCTACCAAAATGTTCAAAGTACCGGAGAACAAATGATTTGGTATCATGATTATGATGAAGGAAATGTAGTGGAAGAGCTAAACGAAATAAAAAGCACAGATGAGTCATTCGGATGGGTTTTAGGTGCCGGGGCAGAAGTTGATTGGTTTGTGAATGTTTTTTTAGAACCACGGTTTATGCTTGCCGATTCTCATTATTTCACGGTTTCCGGTGGGGTTCGGGTTCCGGTTTTTTAACCGGGTAAAATCAATCAGGGATAGGTGATTAAAAAGTTCTTCAAAAGACTATGTACTTGGAAGAGTTCCTTTTAGGAATCAAATCATCCACCTTTGGAGAAAACCATAACCCCAATTAACCATTTGGTAAAATTTTTTAGTTAAACCACTTGACAAGTGTTTTAGAGCATTATATATTTGGATTAACCTTTTGGTTAAACTTTATAGATAACACCTTTAAGGCATCACATTAATGACTCAGAAAGACACCAATACCGAACAGCAAATCAAAGAAGCCGCCCGGCGGATTTTCCATCGTGAAGGTCTGGAGGGAGCTCGAATGCAGGCAATTGCGGATGAAGCAAACATCAACAAAGCCATGCTGCATTATTACTACCGCAGCAAGGATAAGCTGTTCACCGAAGTCTTTGAAGAGGATTATTTGGAGCACCTTGCTCCGGTGATGATGATTACCAGAGATCCCTCGCTTGATCTCGAGGAAATGATAGAGAAGTTTGTCTACACCTATTTCGAGGTGATGATGAAAAATCCGCGATTGCCGCTTTTTGTCATGTACGAAGTATCAAAAAACCCGGATCGGTTGATTGATATCGCGCGAAAATATGCCCCGGTGAGCCCGGATGATGACCGGAGTCATAAGGATATGAAAGCATTTACAATACTTGAAAAAATTGAGGAAGGTCAGCAAGCCGGGTATTACAATCCGGTTGACCCGAAGCATTTTTCAGTATCACTAATAGGCATGTGTGCCTATTCCGTGATCGCAAAGCCCACGCTTAAACAAGCATTTGGAATGAATGATGAACAGTACTTCCAATTTATGGAAGAGCGTAAGCAACAAGTGGTGGATCATGCTTTCCGTATCCTGATGAAACCGGAGTATTACCAGCAGCGTATGACTGCTGAATAAAAAAATAAAGAGCCGCCTAAGAGGCTCAAAAAATTTTGACCGGAATTAACCAAGTGGTTAGTCAAACCGTTTGATTTAAATCCGCATTTTAAAGCAATGATTAAGACTATGAAACCTACAAAATTCATCATGCCACTCATTGCAGGTCTGCTGTTGGCGGCTTCACTTCCGGCCACCGCTCAGGATCCTGCCGAAATACTCGATAACATGGAATATGCCATGCGAGGTAACTCCAGCTATGCGGAGATGACGATGAAAATTGAACGCCCGCGATACGACCGTGAAGTGTCAATGAAATCCTGGATACTCGGGCGCGATCATTCGATGATTTTGATCACCGCTCCCTCCCGCGATGAAGGAACCGCTTACCTAATGCGGAGAAGTGATATATGGAATTATGATCCCCGTATCGACCGCACCACACGCATGCCTTCGTCGATGATGGCACAATCCTGGATGGGCTCGGATTTTACCAATGATGACCTTGTTCGCGATTCGGACCTGATCGAGGACTATGAGCACACACTGCTTAGAACCGAGGAGTATGAAGGCAGAGAAGCCTACGTCATCGAGCTGATTCCCAAACCCGATACCCCGATTGTATGGGGGAAAGTCAAAATGTGGATAAGTAAAGATGATTATCTGCAACTCCGGGTGGAGAATTACGATCAGCGAAATGAGCTTGCCAATACGATGAAACTGGATCAAATAACCCGCTTCGGCGATCGCGAGATCCCCGCCCGCATCACCGTAATCCCCGCCGACAAAGACAACGAACGCACTATCCTCACCTATAGAGAGATGGATTTCGACATCGACATCGACGAGGGATTCTTTACCCAGCGAAATATGCAACGGATCCAGTGAATCAGTGGGTCAGCTTTGCAGTGTGTCAAAGTTGACCTTGCACCACTAACATAGTCATATATCAGGTATATATTGTATTGAAATGTAATCAGTAAGTGCGTGGACGAGACTTTTGAAGGATGGTATATAAAATTTTAGCGAGTTCATCAGCATCTTTGTGCATAGATGAAAAATGATCATCTGAAATTATGCAAGAATCCTTTAGAAGACTCAGCCAATATTTTGTTTCAAGGCACTCTTTGTAAGATATAGATATTTTGGAAGAGAAATCATTTTTAGAAATGGCACCATTAGCCTCAGCAATATTGGCTCCAATAGCAGTGCCACATCGCAAAACTTGCTTTGAAAGGATGTACTCATGCTTATCATCTCTCAAAAAACGGTGCATTTTAATGATGCGCAATGCAAAAGCATAAGCTTTCTGATATAGATTGTTATCCATGATAAAAGCTGATTTAGTTAAAGAATTAAGTGATATAGTAAAGAGCAAAAAATTAAGCATTCCTTACATTTAATAATTGCATTAGTTAATGAATGCTTGTCATAAAACAAGTATCAGTCTAATAGATATAAAACACTGACAAACTGACACACTGAATTACTGATCATGAATATCAAACTTGCCTGGAGAAACATCTGGAGAAACAAACGACGAACACTTATTACGGTCTCCGCTATTGTGTTTGCAGTTATAGCAGCGGTTGTGATGCAATCGGTTAACCGCGGCAGCTATGAGTTGATGATCGATCGAATGGTGAATTTCAATACGGGTTATCTTCAGATTCAGGACTATCGATACGACGATGAAGCCTCGCTCGACAATACCTTTTATTTTGACGAGGAGCTGAGAGAGCGTGTAGCTACCACCGATGACCGCATCGTAAGCATCCTGCCGCGAATTGAAACATTCATGCTGGCCGCAAATGATGAATCTACTCGGGGCGCGGCTGTATTTGGCATTGAGCCGGAGAACGAGCACGAAGTCAATGAAATCAAAAACTACCTGAAGGATGGGCGGTTTTTCGATCTTGACGAAAGGAAGGCGGTGTTAGGTGAGGGTTTGGCCAGACGCCTTCAGCTTGCAGTCGGCGATACCCTGGCACTGATTGGACAAGGCCGGTTCGGCATGTCGGCAAGCGCGCTGTTTGAAATCAGCGGCATCGTCGAACACCCGATGCGCGAGCTTAATAACCAGGTGGTATATCTGCCGTTGCCGGCCTCGCAGGAACTGCTGTCCGCCGAAGGATACATCAGTAAACTGATGATCAACCCGGAGCAGGAAAGGCAAACCAACCGGGTGGCTGAATCGCTCAAGAGTGAATTTGAAGGTGAAGACAGCGAACTGGTCGTATTCACCTGGCCGGAGCTGATGCCCGAACTGCTCGATTTGATGGAGATGGACTTAGCGGGTCCCCGCTTTTTTACTCTTGTACTGTATATCGTAATCGGATTCGGATTCCTCGGCACTATCCTGACCATGACCATGGAGCGCCTCCGTGAATTCGGCGTACTTATCTCGGTAGGAATGAAACGTGGAAGACTGGCGACAGTTCTCTTCCTGGAGACCTTGTTCATCAGTATAATGGGCTCACTTACCGGCGTAGCTGCTGCATGGCTGATTCTCAAGTGGATGGACCCCATCGCACTCAGCGGCGATGCCGCCCAGGCCGTAATCGATTTCGGATTTGAACCCGTCCTGCCGATGTCTTTCGCCGCCGATCAGTTCTACACCCAGGGATTCTTTGTTTTTCTGATTGCACTGGTGGTGTTCCTGTTCCCGCTGATTAAGGTGATGAGGCTGAATATCCTTGAGGCAGCCAGAAGTTAATGAGCAAAGTGCAAAGTGCATGGCGCATAGTGCAGAGCGCGAAATACGTGCCGCTATGCCCTTTGCGCTCTGCCCTCTGCGCAAAACCCAAAACTACAACAAACACGAAAAGTCGAACATCATGAGAAAATTCAGATTCGAAGACCTGGAAATTTGGCAGGATGCGATGGCCCTTGCAGATGATCTGCTTGATATCGCCGATGAGTTGGAAAATCGTAAGTGGTATAGGTTTGCAGAACAGTTACGGGATGCGACTCTGAGTGTCAGTAATAATATCTCTGAAGGCTCCGGCTCAACTTCAAAACCGGACTTTGCCCGATTCCTCAACTACTCCAAACGATCCGTCTTCGAGATAGCAAATATCCTTTTTGT
>SLJN01000034.1 GCA_007135115.1 Balneolales bacterium | reverse complement strand
TATTCAATGGTATAGGCATAAGATAATAATATTACTATTAGTAATACACCATTGACAACATAAAGTTGTAAAATTCTATTTTAAATGAGTTGTGCAACAGACACGGTAGTCGGACAAGTTTCACACGGATCTTATGCCGCTAAAATCCACACGTTTTTGATGAAGCTCGTTCGATAACTTAGCGGAGCTTTTAAACCTGTTACTTCCCCTCCCTAAGGTGGAATGATAATCGGCTCTTCTCGACAAATTTGATTTTAGCCCAAATTGACTTTTTGGCTGGTCGAAATTGCATATAAATAAAAGTCAGGTGGTTAGGCTTTGTAGTATTAAATCATATCGCAACAACCCTATTTTGTTTTTTGCGAACGATTGTTCTTGCATGCCGTCCGAGTAAATAACTGGCACATGTTGCCACATACCCGATATTACCCCATAAAAAAAGCGGCTCGTATTTTCCGTACGAGCCGCTTGGTTATCATCTACAGACGGCTATTACCCCATTTGTGCCACAAACATACAGCACTAAGTTGTAATGATACAATCCGGTGAAATACCCAAATTTCACTACGTAAAAATACGGAAGAGTCGCCGGGAGGGAGGGGTTAACCTTTTGATAAATTGTGTTTTATGGCATAGCGGACTAAGTCGGCGGTATTCTTAGCCTCAACTTTTTTCATGGCATTGCTGCGGTGAGATTCCACGGTACGCGGACTGATATTCAATATACCGGCAATTTCAGCGGTGGTGTTGCCATCAGCAATGAGGGTGGTGACTTCGATTTCTCTCGAGGTGAGGTTACTTTCAGATTCGTGGGGTTCCACAAATGAGCTGGTGAGCATATCGGAGACTTCATCACTGAAGACTTTGTGACCGTTGGCAACTTTCCGGATGGCATCTATAAGTTCACCAGCTTTGGTATTTTTCATGATATATCCATCGATGCCGGCCTTAAGACCCTGCTTCAGATACTCATGCTCGGTGTGCATCGTGAGGATGATTATGGAAGCATCCGGGTCGTAATCCATGATATGTCTGGCAGTTTCAACCCCATCTATATCCGGCATAGAAATATCCAAAATGCCAACATCAGGCTGATTTTGTTTGTACAAGTCAAATGCTTGTTTCCCGCTCCCGGCTTCGGCAACAACATCGATATCACTGCATTGATCAATCAGGTTGCTGAGGCCATAACGTACGATTTCATGGTCATCAGCCAATAGTACCCGTATTTTCTCCATAAAACCTCAGCTTAAGTGACTTGGGGTGTCTGCAGAATGCCGATTTTTGATAGCCGCGAATCGTATAAAATATCAGTTGTGAAGAAAGTTTCCATTCCTGTTTTTGGAAATTGTAGGGGAAGTTTTTTCTTATCCGGACTTTATTTAAAGAGCCGGGTGCAATGTGATCACATGAATTATAGCAGAAGTCTTAACTAAACGATTTATATGAAATATTGCAAAACTCGAAACCACAAAGAGTTATAAAATAATTCTCAGTGAAACTCAATTTTCGACATTAGCAGGAGATTAAGATAGAGAATTGCTATTTTTGCAAGCTTAAATTTTTTATAAGGAATAACAAAAAGCACTCATGACACTGAAGCGTACGCATAACTGTGGCGAATTAACCCAAAATGAAACCGATAAAGAAGTCATTTTAAACGGTTGGGTGGATACCCGTCGCGATCTTGGAGGAGTAATTTTTATTGATTTGCGTGATCGATATGGGGTAACCCAGATTGTGTTTTCTCCACAAGATAATGAAGACGCTCATGCTAAAGCCGATCAGTTGCGAGCCGAGTTTGTAGTTGGCGTAAAAGGTTATGTTCGCAAAAGGGATACTGAAAATATTAACCCTAATATCCCCACCGGAGAAGTAGAGGTTCGCGTTCAGAAGCTTCATATTTATTCTAAAGCTAATACACCTCCTTTCGAAGTTAAAGATGATGTCAAAGCAAATGAAGACATCCGTTTGAAGCATCGCTATTTGGATCTGAGACGTCCATCGATGCAGAACAATTTAATGCTGCGCTCCAAAGTGTATCAGTCGGTTCGTTCTTATTATTACAATCATGATTTCGCCGAAATTGAAACCCCCGTGCTGATGCGTAGCACTCCGGAAGGAGCCAGAGATTACCTGGTGCCAAGCAGGGTAAATCCGGGAAAGTTTTTTGCACTGCCGCAAAGTCCGCAAACCTATAAGCAGCTGCTGATGGTATCGGGAATGGACCGGTATTTTCAGATTGTGAAATGTTTCCGCGATGAGGACCTGCGGGCAGATCGTCAGCCTGAGTTTACCCAGATTGATGTGGAGATGTCATTTGTGGATGAGGAAGACGTCTATGCATCCACCGAAGGTATGATCACCAAGGTTCTTAAAGATACGGTTGATTTAGATGTGGAAGCTCCTTTTAAGCGCATCAGCTATCAGGAGGCGATCGAGACATATGGTTCCGATAAGCCCGATACCCGGTTTGATCTGAAATTTGTTGATTTCTCCGACATCGTCAAAGATTCAGAGTTTCGCATTTTCGCAAAAACCGTCGCCGACGGCGGGGCGGTTGCAGGTTTTGTCGTTCCGGGTTACGGTTCATTGGGTCGCGGGGTGATGGATAAACTCACGAAGCGTGCACAAGATGAAATCGGCGCCGGTGGTTTAATCTACATCAAAAATAATGAGGATGAGCTTTACTCCAGTGTCGGTAAGTTTGTATCCGAAGAGATGACCCAAAAGATGGTGGAGAAAGCCGGAGCGGAAAAAGGCGATCTTATTTTGATTTTTGCCGGATCAAAGCCCACCGTATTCCATCAATTGGGTGAGTTGCGTTTGATGATCGCAAAAGAGTACGATTTAATTGATACCTCTAAAAATCACCTGCTTTGGGTAACCGACTTCCCGCTGCTTGAATACGATCCCGATGACGGACGCTACTATGCCATGCACCACCCGTTTACTTCCCCTCATCCGGATGATTTGGACCTGCTCGAATCAGAACCGGAAAAAGCCAGGGCACGGGCTTACGACTTGGTTATGAACGGCAGTGAGATTGGCGGCGGATCCATTCGTATTCACGATCAGGATACGCAGCAAAAAATGTTCAGAGCCCTCGGCATTGAAGATGATGAGGCGCGGGAAAAATTTGGTTTCCTGTTGGATGCCTTTGATTACGGTGCGCCACCTCACGGTGGTATCGCTCTCGGTCTGGATCGTCTGGTTATGCTGCTGGCCGGTGTAAAAAGTCTGCGAGATGTCATTGCCTTCCCGAAGAATCAGCGTGCACAGAGTCTGATGGACAATTGCCCGAATTTTGTCGATGATCAACAGCTCAAAGAACTTCACATACAGCTAAGGCCTGGTGTCGGAGCCGAGGACGAAAAATCCTGATTCACTTCCATGGCCGCATTTTGGGGAATAGATGGATGCAGAGCCGGTTGGCTGGCTATCTGCCTTCACTCCCCGGATTTCAGGGTGATTACTTCACGGCAAGGCCTTGCAGATCTGTTTGATTTAGCTGCAGGAATTTGGATCGATATTCCGGTCGGGCTTGCCGATAACGGACCCCGAACTTGTGATCAATTGCTAAGGTGTGCTTTGGGAAAAACAGGTGCTTCCGTTTTTACACCACCAGTACGCGCGGCCATAGATGCGCCTGACTATAAACAAGCCTGTGATATCAACGAACGCGCCACAGGTAAAAGAATCACCCGGCAGGTTTGGAATATTACCGGTAAAATTCGTCAGGTTGATGAACTTTTGATTAAACAAAAAGTTCGGGCAAGCCGTGTTTTTGAAAGCCACCCTGAATATTTATTCCTCTTGTTGAATAATGGTGTTGCCTTACCCCGGAAAAAGTCTCAAGAGGGTCAGCGTCAAAGAGTGGAGTTGCTCCGGGAGCATTTTCCGAAATCTGAGGAATTTATTAACGAGATCAGAAACCGGTTTACCAAAACTGAGCTCGCCAATGATGATATTACCGATGCAATGGTATTGGCCTTAGCGGCCACACAATCAGCAGCAAACTCAGAGAGTATTGGATCGCTTCCCGGCCAGCCGCAAATAGATTCAAAAGGAGTTCCTATGGCAGTGTATTACGTCAATAAGATCGAGCGGTAGCTGAGTTACTCCAATATTTGATCGTATCCCACTCCGCTTTTGTAAACTTTATTCACCCCGTTAAAGGCAGCGATGCGATATGCCTCGGTGTAGGTAGGATAGTTGATCACATTACTGATGAAATACCGAATATCTCCGCCATAGAATAGAACCGACTGACCGAGGTGAATCAATTCAGTAGCATTATCGCCAACGATATGAATTCCAAGTAACCGGAACGTATCGGTATCAAAAACCAGCTTTAGCAGTCCGTCGCGGCTTTTGGCAATATCGGCTTTGGTAAGGCGGTCGTATTTGGTCCGGCCGATGGTAACATTATGTCCGGCTTCGATGGCTTCTTCTTCGGTCAGGCCGATAGCGGCAATTTCCGGGATGGTGTAAATACCGAAAGGAATATTCGGCGATGAGTCTCTGGATGGAATTTCAAACATATCACAGGAAGCGAGTCGGCCTTGTGTAAATGAAGCCGAAGCCAGTGAAGGAAAACCAACGACATCCCCGCATGCATAGATGGATTCATTGGATGTTTTGTAGTACTCGTTTACTATGATATACCCGTCTTCATCGGTTTCAACACCAACGCTTTCAAGTCCGAGTTTTTCGGTGTTAGGTTTCCGGCTTCCGAAGTGCAGTACAACCTCAGTTTCCAGAACTTTTAACTCTCCGTTATTTTCACTTGCATTGTAGCGAACCTCGGTGCAGTTGCGCAGCTTATTACTGTTAACCCCCTGGATTTCAACATTGTTGTGTATGCTAATGCGCATATCGTAGATAATGCGGTCAAATTCTTCTTTTATTTCCGCATCAATGAATGGCAGATATTCTCCTTGTTCATTGAGAACAGTTACGTTGGTGCCGAGAGCTGCAAAAATGGTAGCAAACTCCAGTGCCTGGATGTTTCCGCCCACAATCACAAGTCTGCGGGGAATGTGGTCAAGATTGAGGATGGAATTCGCGTCAAAGACAACTTTGTGATCAACAGTGAAATTTGAGGGAGCCGTCGGGCGACTTCCGGTAGAAACCAAGATAAATTTCCCTTGAACCTTCCGGGAGTTCCCCAGATGATCGGTGATTTCAACAAGGTTGGGTTCTACAATTTTGCCGTACCCGCGAGCGGTGTGGACATTGTTTTTGATTAAATCCTTCTTGATTGAGCTGTTTTCATTCTCAAGTACCCGTTCTTTGTACTTGAGAAGGTCTCTCATTTTGAACCGTTCGTAAGGTTTCTTGTTTTCGTATTGACCAAACTGCGAAGTGTAGGTATAGATATTTCTGGCTGTTTCCCGCAGTGCTTTACTGGGTACGGTTCCGGTATTGATCCAGGTACCGCCCAGGTTTTCCGGATCTGCTTCTACGATTAAAACACTTTTGTTGAATTTTGCGGATTGCATGGCACAGGAAAATCCGGCCGGACCGCTTCCGAGGATGATGATGTCGTACGAGATACTCATGAACTACCTTTATCTGAAATTTGCAGACCTTTTAAAAACTACACTTAAACGTGAAAACGCATACTTTAGGGAGATGGTTTACCGGCAAAAAAACTGATTAAAATCTTAAGCCCTAACCCTACAGGTAAACCAGCCGTTTTAGATAAAGATAGCAGAAATTCAAGAAATATGGCAGAAGGAAGATTAGAGGTTTTCAGACTTGAGATTAGCAGAAATGATTTTTGGTTTGACTATGTTATTCTTTCTAAACAATGCTACTTTCAAAGTGGTGTGCGAAATGTGCCGGAAAACTGCATAAACGATCCGGGTGGACGAGAGCAATTAATAATCCCGAAAAAGATTTGTGATAGTGATTTCAGACTCCGGCTTAGGTGTTTGCGCATCAGTTAGAAAGGAAACTTAAAGACATACTAATCTGCGTTAAAATACATTATTTTATGTTTCGAAACGTAGATTACCATTCGTAAACATTTGAACCATAAACGGTAAGAGATATAAAATCATGGCTTATACACTTCCTGATCTACCCTATGCATACAATGCATTGGAACCGCATATCGATGCGAAGACGATGGAGATTCATCATACCAAGCACCACAATACTTATGTGACGAAGCTGAATGCCGCCATTGAAGGGCATGAACTTGCAAGTCTGCCGGTGGAAGATTTGCTGCGAAAAATTAACGAGGTGCCGTCCGACAAAAAGCAAGCCGTTATCAACAATGGCGGAGGCCACGCCAACCACTCCTTGTTCTGGAAGGTGCTGAGCCCGAATGGAGGCGGAGAGCCATCCGGTGAAGTTGGTAAAGAAATCAACAATACCTTCGGCTCATTTGAAGCATTTAAAGAAGAATTCACCAATGCAGCGCTCGGTAGATTTGGCTCAGGCTGGGCATGGTTGGTTGTAAGCAAAGATGGTAAGCTGCAAGTCATCAACACACTCAACCAGGACTCACCGCTGATGGATGGTCATACACCTATTCTCGGACTGGATGTTTGGGAGCACGCATATTATCTCAACTACCAGAACAGACGCCCTGATTATGTGGCAGCATTCTGGAATATTGTCAATTGGGATCAGGTAGAAGAGAATTTTAAATCCGCCTGATAATCCAAATCAGTTGCAGCAATAAAAAAAGGGTGATGAACCATAATTCATCACCCTTTTTAGTTTCTGGGGGACCCACATTGATAATATCTATCAGGGTAGCTGTATTTGAAAGCTGTTGGAATAATCGCTACCAAGGACACGGTCAACACGGTCAGCCATAGATTGTTCTTCCTGCTGCTGGTCTTGTTGCTGCTGTTGACCGCCGCCCATCATGTTGCCGCCGCCACCCATGTCGGAACCGGCACCTGTAAGCTCTTCACCAGTTAAATCTTCGGCTGAAGGAGGGTTAATAGACACGCTCACGGATATCGATTCTCCGGACTCAACATCTGGTGAAAATTGCTGACTTCTTGCAGCTTGCAGCGGTATGCGATAAGCAATGGTGTAAAACCCGTCGATTTCCTGGAATTCGGTGTAAACATTTTGAGCCTGCAACTCGGAAAGAGAAATTTGAGCAGGCGTTTCTTCGGAATCCTGGGACAACAGAGCATTGTTGCGGAAGTCTTCCTCAGCCTGATCCATGGTTGATTGGTTATCCGGCATTTGTTCCCAGGAAGGATCCAGTATATATCCTACAGCGGCATCCTGAAAATCCCTGAGCGCTTCCACTTTACCCATCGGATAAGTTAATCCAAGCCAGTTGTCATCGGTTTCCAGGGCTATCTGAAATCCATAGTCCTCAATACGTTGCTGCATCGCACGGCTTCGAACCTCCGCAATGATGTAAATAAAGTCATCATCACTGCCTGAATGGATGTGATAGTCATCTTCCTCCAGAGTTTGAAATCCGGCATCTTCAGCGGCATCCAGGAAAGATTCGTCCGGGTCGAGCTCAAAGCCATCGGTCGCCGGTGACTCTAAAACTGTTCCCGTTGCACAGGAGGACAAAATTACGGCTGATGCCAGAAGCAGATGAAACGGTTTCATGGAAGATAAAGGTTTGTGGATCTGAAAATTTTTGACTTTCGAAAACGTATTGAGAATGATATAACGAAGCGCGTCGTTATGTGACTACAAATAAAGTTTGCTACCGTTTCAAACGTAGCATAACAAATTTATTACTTAATCAAACCGAACAGATTTATGCAATTTGGTTATGGCATTGGCCCGGATACTTCCTGGATGAGAACCGAGCTAACCGATCTCGGAGTGAATGAGTTAACCTCACCGGAAGAGGTTGATCAGGTTCTAAAGGACCAAAAAGGAACTATGTTATTGGTTATCAACTCGGTCTGTGGCTGTGCCGCCGGAAATGCCAGACCGGGGGCCAAAATCGCACTTGAACACAGCAAAACTCCGGATCAGCTCTACACCGTTTTTGCCGGTCAGGATAAAGAAGCTACGGCAAAAGCACGGGAGTATTTCAGTGAGTTTCCGCCGTCTTCCCCGTCGTTTGCATTCTTTAAAGACGGAGAAGTAAAGGCAATGATCCCCCGGCATCGTATTGAGGGGCGAACGGCACAACAGGTTGCCGAGGATCTGATCATGATTTTTGATGAATTTTGTGGAGAAAAAGCTGCCACATGATTTGAACCTGTACAACTTTAATACTGAAGGCGAGCTGTAAATTAACGGTTCGCCTTTTTTATTTGGGGCAGAGGCTTGTAAATAATATTAGCTATCGCTAACATCAAAAATTATATTCAAGACCGGTACAACAAATCAGGCTAACTTAATCCGGATTCTTCCGTAAAAGCTATGTGATTTACCCTAAACCATGAAATTACGAGTGCCGGTTTGCAGTTTAATTTTCCTACAATACTGATTTTTGCAGGAGCTCTTGGCCTTGCCGCTTTTCTCGGTTTGCGACCGGTAATAGATTTTCACGGTACGGTATCGGTGGATCCTTCTCATACTAATATTGAAGAGCAGACCTCGGAGTTGCTTTCCTATTTTGATGTGTCAGCCGATACACTCACGTATTTTTCGCTGTATGAACAGCGGGAAGAGATCTACAGAAACTATAAAAATCAGGGTAACAGCGAGAAGCCGGGGATTATGAACCGAAGTGGTTATCCCTTAACCGGCTGGAGTGTTGGGGCAGTAGAAGGAAGAATTTCTTCATTTGGTGACTTTACCTACATCAATGAGTTGAGACAGGAGCATGCCGTCGCTACGGTAGATTACAGCAGTACTCACAAGGTATATGCGCTTCAGGCCAACAGTGCATTACAGCATCAGATGCCGTTTGACGAGTGGGTTACCGGTCAGGCTGATGTGTTCATCGCAGATTATCTCGGTTATCGGGATAGCAACTTCTCACTCGACTCGGTTCGAACTCAGGCAGAGACGATTGCATTCGATGAATGGGAACCTGCTGATAACCTGCACGAAGTTTCACTCATCTGGACAAATCAGCGTGATATCGTCGGGCAACCGATTCAACTTCTGCTGGATATTGAGCTTCAGGACAATCAATGGGCGCTTTCTTCGGTATTTGCCTCTTACTTTGACGGCGACCGACATCTTCATACACCCATAGATCAACCCGAGCTTTCAGAAGTCACCCTTATCTATACCCTCATTTTTGTACTCGGTTTGTTGATACTCGGAACAGGTTTCCGGAATATCTTCAAAGGTCAGGTTGAGTGGTTTCGCATTATCATTTTGGTGGTCGTGTTTGCTGTAATCACGTTCGTGTCAAATTTCTACTTTTTTTACGGGATGAAATCCACTTTGCAGGCCGACTCGTTTGCAATCCTAATTTTCAATAACGCACTGAATGCCCTGTTGCTAAGCTTGATTGTAGCCATGGCCTACATCAGCTGGGAGGCCTTTGCCCGACAGCAAAACCACTTGCAACTCGAAGTCGTAGATAACATCTGGCAGGGCCGGTTTTTTACAAAGTCAACCGGCGAGGCCATTATTCAAGGGTATTTTTCCGGTGGGGTACTCCTCGGCATATTGGCCCTCACGCTCTATGCCACCGATGGATATTATTTGTTGTACAATTTTACGTCGTTGGGCACATCTTTTTCCTCAGGTGCTTTTAACCCACTTGCCATAATTTCGATGAGTCTTTCAAACAGCATTTTTTATATGCTGTGTACGGTCGTCATCATTGGAAGTATTCTCAGTAATTTTATCTCCCGGGAGTATCTTTATTTTTTGCTTGCTGTTCCCATTCTGACCTTAGTTTACACCTCTATCAACTGGGCAACGATTTCACTCGGCGTGGATGAGTTATGGGTGAAAGCCATTGCAAGTGCCTTAATTGTAGCCACGTCGGTTTTCATTTTCCGCTATGTCGGCTTTGCTAGTCTGCTGATCAGTTGGTCGGTTGTTGGGGTGGTGGTTTTTGTTATGGCACTTTGGGGAGCTGAAGACACCGCTTTGCTCCGGACCACCTGGATCACCCTCGGTATCCTCGGATTTCCGTTTTTATTCGGGCTGATTGCCAGAGTTCAAGGGGCCGAATCGGATGAATACAAAGCCTATAAACCCGACTATGAAGAAGAGCTTGCACGCCGATCGCGGTACGAAAAAGAAATCCAGATTGCCCACGACTCCCAGCTTACACTTATGCCTTCAACCGAGCCTAAAGTTAAAGGGTTGGATGTCAAAGGGTTTTTCATTCCGTCACTTGAGGTCGGCGGGGATTATTTTGATTACGATGTCATAGAAACAGAAGGAGAGCCGACCTTATTTAAAGTGGCGGTCGTAGATGTAAGCGGAAAAGGTATGCAGGCTGCAATCACGGCGGTTTTTACCAGCGGGCTGCTTTTATCGCGCATGATGACCGACCAGGCGCATTTTGCCATGTCGAAAGTCAATGCTATTCTGAAGGAAAAAACACACCCGCAGACTTTTATTACCTGTTTGCTGGCAGAGTACGACCTTTCTACCAAAGCCCTTTCCTTTACCAATGCGGGAAATTCACAACCGGTTTTAAAGCGCGGCAATGAAGTTACATTACTTGATTCAGACGGCCCGCGTCTGCCTTTGGGGGTCCGGGAATGTGTAGACTATCAGGCCCGGCAAATCGAGTTAAAGCCCGGAGATGTCCTGCTGTTTTATTCTGATGGTCTTCCGGAAGCCAGAGCGGCTAATGGAAATTTTCTGGGTTATGATTATATCCGGAAGTTGATCAAATGGATGGATACTTCCAACCTCACCGCCGCTGAAATGTGCAGCATCATCCGAAAAAAAATCCTGGAATTCAGCAACTACGAGCTGGCTGATGATATCACCGTTGTGGTGATGAAGGTGGAAGAGTAGTGATTCGGGGCTCTCGGCCCTGAGCAGAGTTTCCAATCCGGATGTTCCAACTTCTCTGATTGCCGGGCTAACTACCAAGCGCATGGTTGTAAAAAGGGCGATATTCTGGGTATATTTCGCCGCTCAAATTCGAACCTCACACCTATAGTTTTCTGATTTTACATGGCCGATCTTGATAAGCTCGATACGATTGTCTCTCTGAGTAAAGCACGTGGTTTCATATTCCAATCCTCCGAAATTTACGGCGGGCTTGGCGCCGTCTACGATTACGGCCCCTTAGGCGTTGAACTCAAGCGCCGCATTAATGAGATGTGGTGGAATTCCATGACCCGCAAGCACGACAACATTGTGGGACTGGATGCCGCAATTCTGATGCACCCCCGCGTCTGGGAAGCCAGTGGCCACGTGGAGAGTTTCAACGATCCCATGATCGACGACCGCCAGTCTAAGATGCGCTACCGTGCGGATACGCTTATCGAAGACTACATCTACAAGCTCCAAAAGGACGGCAAAGAAGATCACGCCAAAAAAATCCAGGAAAAGCTGGATACCGCCGGAACCCGAAAAGGCTTGAATGAAGATTTGTACGAGATCATTCAGGAGGAAGAAATCAAGTCTCCGGATTCAGGGGCGTTCGACTGGACGGAAGTGCGCCAGTTTAATCTGATGTTTCAGACACAGTTCGGTGCTACGGCCAAGGGCGAAAATGAAACCGTGTATTTCCGGCCCGAAACGGCTCAGGGGATTTATGTGAACTTTCAGAATGTAGTGAATACTTCGCGCCAGATGGTACCTTTCGGAATTGCTCAGGTAGGAAAGGCCTTCAGAAATGAGGTGGTAGCTCGTCAGTTTGTCTTCCGGATGCGCGAGTTTGAGCAGATGGAGATGCAATATTTCGTTGAGCCGGGTCAGGATGAAGAGGAGTATAAGCGCTGGAGCGAAGAGCGGTACAACTGGTTCCTCGATTTGGGCATCCGTCCCGAAAACCTGCGGATGGAAGATCACCCGCCGGATCATCTCGCCCATTATGCCAAAGAAGCTGCCGATATCGAATATCACTTCCCGATTGGCTGGAAAGAGGTGGAAGGCGTCCATAATCGCACGGATTTTGACCTCAGCCGCCATAAAGAATACTCCGGCAAGAAACTCGAATATTTTGATCCGCAATCCCAAAAGCGCTACATCCCATACGTTGTTGAAACTTCCATCGGTCTGGACCGCTGCGTGCTGATGGTACTTTGTGACGCTTATCGCAAAGAGGAAGTGCCCGGGGAAAAAGAAGGCACCACCGAAGAGCGCACCGTGCTCAAACTGCATCCGAAACTGGCGCCGATTACCTGTGGCGTTTTTCCGCTGATGAAAAAGCCGGAACTTCAGGAGCCTGCCAAAAAGCTGATGGACGAGCTCTCCGAGGATTACAAAGTGCAATATGATGAAAAAGGCTCCATCGGAAAGCGATACCGCCGGTTGGATGAAGCCGGAACCCCCTTTTGCCTGACGGTGGATTTCGACTCACTGGAGGATCAAACGGTAACCCTGCGGGATCGGGATTCTATGGAGCAGGAGCGCATTCCGATGGATAAAGCAGGTGAGATTATCCGAAAGAAAATCAAAGAGTGGCAGCCGGAAGGGGTGCAGTAATCTTGAATATATGATTGATATCACCTTAGAAGATATCCGGAAAACGGCTGAGCAAAACCGTGAGGTGCGTCAAACCCCGTTGTTAACTTCAAGTACGTTCAATGAGCTGACCGGTGCCCAAGCCTGGTTTAAAACTGAAAATTTTCAGAAAGCCGGGGCATTTAAAATCCGCGGAGCGTTGAATAAAATCCGCTCGCTCAGTCCGGCAGAAAAAGCCGCGGGCGTTATTACCTATAGTTCGGGGAATCATGCTCAGGCTACTGCTTTGGCAGCTTCTCTTGAGGAACTTTCCTGCGTCGTAGTGATGCCTGAGGATGTACTGGAAATCAAAATCCGTGGAGCAAAAGGGTACGGAGCCCGGATTGAACATGCCGGGTACACGACCGAAGATCGCAGAAAACGGGCGATGGAGTTAAGGGATGAGTACGGGTATACCGTGATTCCTCCTTATGATGATCCGCAAATTATAACCGGTCAGGCTACCACAGCCCTTGAGATTATGAATCAAATGGAGCCACCGGATTATATCATTTCCCCAATCGGCGGTGGAGGGCTGATATCAGGCATTGCGCTCGCCACCAAGTTCATCAACCCGAAAACCCGCGTAATCGGTGTGGAAACCGAAGGGGCTGATGATGCAAAACAATCATTCGAAACCGGCCGGTTAGTTCGCCTTGAAAAGGTGGATACGATCGCCGATGGAATCCGCAGTTTGTGTGTAGGTGATCTGAATTTTGAAATCATCCAAAACTATGTGGATGACATCGTTACGGTTTCGGATGATCAGGTGATAGAAACCATGAAATTCTTTTTCGAGCGGATGAAACTGGTCGTAGAGCCTACCGGCGCCGTCGCAACAAGTGCACTCTTTGAACATTCCGACCGGTTTCGCGGCAGCCGGGTCTGCCCGGTCATCAGTGGGGGTAATGTTGGCGCCCGTCAATTTGCCGGGATGGTTGGATAAGATTAAAATTAAGAGTAAAAGTATAAGTATGAGTATAAGAATGGAGTAATTAGCACATTGATGAGGATGTGTTCTTTCTTTTATTCATACTCTTACTTTTAATCTCCCCTTTAGCTTTCAAAAGGCTCAAAATCATACTCGTCCAGCACATCCCGGTGTTCCTGGATGATGTTTTTGATGATGATGATGGAAATGCTGTGGACAATACCGTAATTGATGTCCCTTTTAAATTCGGCGAATAACGGTCCGTCGTATCGCACCCCGTCCTGATGGGGTGACACGGCTCCGTGTTGGGGCCGCAGCACAAAGTCCGATGAAGCTGATGCTGAACGAGCCATGCCAACCAACTCAAGGCGGTGATTGTCGTTGTTTACTGCTAAAACCGCTCCACCGCTAAAGCCGGGGTTAAAAAGCGCGTCAATTATAAAACTGCCGTAATCGTCGCGGTTGGGTTCGCTCACGGAAGCGGTAGAAAGCATGTGATTACCCAGCGGATACCCAATCGTGAACACCTTGGAGCCCCAGTCAAGATTGCGGGAATCTCCCCCGCGAATAGAAAACTCGTTCATTGGATCATCCAGATCGTAGGGGTTTTCTGTTGTGAGCAAGGCGACGTCGTTTTGTTCATCCGAAACCAAAACTTCCAGCTCGCCAAGTTGCCGTGCTGAGGGTAAATAGCGCTCTTTTCGGTCAGCAATACTCAACTCCCCGATGCCGGTTTCATCTCCAAAATCGTCTTCGTAGAAAAATGTAAGCGTATCGGGTTGGTCAATAAGGTGGTTGGTCGTTAGAATCAGAGGGTGGCCGTTGGCTACGTCAATGACAATTCCCGTACCCGCTTTGGTTTCAATATCGAAGTCGGAATCGGCTTCTTCCAACAGTTCCGGGTCTTCTTTGATGTCTTCGAGTGTAATCCGGTCATCTTCCTCGAAAAAATAGTTGTCGTAATGAGCGGAAACGAGAATACGTTCGATGCCGTCGATAACTTCTTCAAGTTCATCAACTTCACTTAAAGGATTTTGTTGATGATAATAAAGTTGACGATCGTCGGGTAGCTCTTCGGTAGGGCGGCATCCGATTGCAATGAATAAGATGATCAAAAAATAAAGTAGGTGAGGAAACGGTGATTTCAGATCCATAAATATCATATTTTCGAAGTAATTTCCGGAAGCTTTGTGTTACGGTTTATGGGTCACAAAGTCGCCTGATTACTAAAACATCGTTTTTAAAATCTGCATTCAATTAAAAGTTGCGAACATAAATTACCCGGCTAACGAAGCTGTGACCAATGGGTAGTACCATAGTTGACAAGATTTTAACAAAATTAGCAAGTCAATAAAGTAAGTTTACCGGCGAAGATGAAGGTTTTAAATAACGGTTCAGGTCGTTATCATCCCGGATGAGAATAATCCGGCAGAGTTAATTAAGAAAATAATGAAACCACTCGCTAAAATTACGGACGGACTACAGCAAAGTTTCATCCGCTCGGTGACAGCCCGGGTCAATGAAGTAAATGGCATTAACCTGGGTCAGGGCATTTGCGATATGCCGACACCTGATCAGATCAAAGAGGGGGCAAAAAAGGCCATCGATCAGGATAAATCGATATATGCACCCTTCGGTGGAATCGAACCATTAAAAGAGCACATTGTAGATAAAGTCAGGAAATTCAACCAACTTCCGGTCGATGGGCCGGATAATATTCTGATCACAGCGGGGTCAACCGGAGCGTTCGTCACTGCTATGTTTGCTCTGCTGGATCCCGGGGATGAAGTCATCATGTTTGAGCCGCTTTATGGCTACCACAGCAACATATTGAAGCTCAGAGACATCAAACAAAAAACCGTGCCGTTGTTTCCGCCGGATTGGCAAGTCGATTTCGATCGGTTTGAGAAAGAAATCACCCCGAAAACCAAAGCGGTGATCATAACCACTCCAAATAATCCCTGCGGAAAAGTTTGGAACAAAAATGAGCTACAGCAGCTGCTCAGAATACTTGAAAAACATGATTTATATGCGATCACCGATGAGGTCTACGAATATATGACCTACGATGATCACACTCATATTTCGCTCGGGGCACTGGACGGCGGTTTTGACCGAACCATCACGCTATCCAGCTTTTCCAAAACCTTTAACATGACCGGCTGGCGCCTGGGTTATGCAACCGGACCCGCTCACATCATCGAAAAGATGGGATTGTTGAGTGATTTGTTTTATATCTGCGCACCCAGCCCGCTACAATTTGGTCTGGCTGATGGTTTTGCCTCCGATGATACCTACTATGAAGAGCTTTTGCGCGACTACGACAAAAAACGCACGATGATGTGCGAGGCACTGGAATCCGCCGGATTCTATGTACCCTGGCCGGAAGGCGCTTACTACGTTTTTGCCAGTTTCGAACCGCTCAGTGATCAACCCGGCTTCGCCGATGATCGACAGGCCTGCGAAACCCTCATTGATAAAGCGGGCGTTGGCTCCGTTCCGGGCAGCTCATTTTACACCAACCCGGAAGATGGCAAATATCTGCTCCGGTTCTGCTTCGCCAAAAAGCTTCATGAACTTGAAGAAGCGTGCGACCGGCTCAGCAAGCTTGCCGTGAAGGCGTGATGAATTAGTGTCTGTAAGAAAACGCCAATATCTGCGTTCCGCTCGTCCCAAAAATGCTCGAGTACGCTCTGTACACTGCGCTTTTTGGGAGCTTCGCGCGCCTTGATCTTGGCGTTTTCTTACGACACTAGCTGTTTTCTTAGAGGCACTAATTACCGCCGCGGCTCTTCTCTCATAAGTTTCAGGGTTCTAACCTCTTCGGAATTAGCCGGAATGGTTACGGTAAACAAGTAGGATCGCGCGGCCAGCTCTTCGTAATCCATGTCGGTTTCATGAAGGGTGTCCCGGCTGCCAATGCGGAGGGCTAATTCAACATCCACATCCCGGTCCGAACGGTTGATCAGGGTGATTTCCCGTTCTTCGAGACTTTCGCCGTGGCGCCCTTGTTCCATCGAAACCTGACGCTCCCGCCAGGTGATATCCGATGACCGGCCGGTTTTCGCGAATACTTCTTCACCAACTGCTTTCTGGCGAATGTGATCCTGCCCGAGCAGTTCCTGACCCTCTTTGTATTTTTGATAAACAGATATCCGGCCTGAAGGCATCAAAAATCCAAGTCCGTACTCTTCGGTATTCTGAAGAACAAAGCCGGTTTCAAAATGGCGGGTTTCATCCTGCCGGCCTCCGAAACTCTGGAGCTGACCCCGATAGCGCTGATGAGCATCAAGACCATCCGCTTTTTCCAGCGGGAAAGTTTGTGTTTCGTTTCGGCCGATGTCGTGCTTCCCGGATAAAACATACCGGTAATATTCAAAGGCCAGCACCCGGGAAATATCGTGCGTCATTTCTGCGCGCATCAATTCATCACCACGATGGTGGGGAGTGTCTGCCAAACGTATATCACCGGCCATAAAAACGATATCGGTTTGATCAAACCGTGTATCGGTATCGTTTTGCAGAACGGCATTTAGCCGAACATCCAGCTTTTCGGTTTCTTCATCCACATGCAATTCATATTCGGGCTTCCAGCTTAACCCACGCATAGCATACCGAAGGGTGTATGGGTAGATATCTTGTTGGTCGGCGTATAAGCTCCAGGTTGCAACGGGGTGATTTGTCGGAAGGGTTTGATCCGAATCGGTCACCAGTTGATAATCGTAGATATTTTGCAGGGTGACGATTCGATCATCGTCGGTTTCGAGTTGGGCTACGCCGCTTTGATAGGAAAGCAGTGTTCCGGAGATTTCATGGCCTTTAGAACTGATTAAAGTGATTTTTTCTCCTTCCAGATCATGCAACATAGCATATAAACCGTGTCCGGCCTGCCGGTACTTTTGGGATTTAATTTCAGCATCAATCAGTAGCGAAAGCGAAGCCGGGTCAACGTGGTGCGAGGGTAGGCCGTAGTGGGTAAATGTGTTTTCGCCGTCATCAAGTTCTGTGCTGCCTTGGATGTTAACAAGACTCATTCCGCCGGGGTACAGAATGATGCGTTTGGAGTCGCTATTGGAGTCGTTGGCAGCCAATGAAGCGGGGGCGCAGGCGGTGAGCGTGAATAGCAGCAGAATTAATGATGGAAGCATGAGTGGCAAAGTCTTATGATGATCAGGATTAACATGATGAACGGCCGGATAGCAGGAAAAGTAAGCAGTGTGCTCAGAAAACTTTTAACCGGATAAAAAATGTAAAAAATACCTATGGATGATACACCTCGTTAACATGGTTGACCTATTTCAATCACCATAATAGCTACTGACGGATGAGTATAGCGGCCCAAACAGTTTCGGATAAAAGCATTACGGAAATATTTGAAAAGCAAAAAGCGTATCTACCGGTTTTAAAGCGAAGGTCTTATAACGAACGCATTCGCAGAGTCAAAGCTTTGGCGGAATTTGTGAAAGAGTATAAGTCCCGGATTAAAGAGGCCGCTTATAAAGATTTTCACAAACCTGCTGTTGAAGTTGAAGCGATGGAAATCTATCCGGTACTGAATGAGATTTCGCACATTTCCTCGAACCTGAAAAAGTGGATGCGAAATCAACAGGTCTCAGGGGGGATGAAGATGTTCGGGACCACTTCGGAAATTATCTACGAGCCGGCAGGGCAGGTCTTGGTAATTTCACCATGGAATTATCCGGTAAACCTTTCGCTTGTCCCAATAGTGAGTGCAATTGCAGCAGGCAATGGCGTATGTCTGAAGCCATCAGAAATGGCTCCTCATACCTCAGCGGTTCTTAAAGAAATTGTAGATGCTGTTTTTGATCCCCGCGAAGTGGCAGTGTTTGAAGGGGATCATACGGTTGCCGAGGCTTTGTTGGATCAGCCTTTTAATCACGTGGTGTTTACCGGAAGTCCGAATATCGGTAGGGTGGTCATGGAAAAAGCATCCACCCATTTGGCCGGGGTTACGCTTGAACTTGGGGGGAAATCTCCTGCTTTGATCGATAACGAGGCGAATCTGAAAAAAGCCATCCCCGCCATTGCCTGGGGAAAAATGGCCAATGCCGGGCAAACCTGCATTGCTCCGGATTATGCACTTGTTCCTCAATCCATGAAAAAAGAAGTACTGGAGCAGCTTGCCGGACAGCTAAAACAGGCTTACGGGGATTACAAAACCGTCTTGAACGGAAAAGATTTTGCGCGGATCGTCAACGGTAGACATTTCCGCCGGTTGCGCCACCTGCTCGATGATGCCGTCGAAAAAGGCGCTGAAGTCGTTTACGGAGGCGATTATGTGGAAAGCGACAGGTTCATGGAGCCGACCATTATTACGGATGTTCCCGATGACGCCGCAATCATGGAAGAAGAAATATTCGGGCCGATTCTGCCGGTTAAAACGTACACTAGTCTCGATCAGGCGCTGAATTACATCAACCGGAATAAACGGCCGTTGAATATTTATGCGTTTACCAGCAGCAAGGATAAAGCAAATGAGATTATCTCCCGAACCACTTCAGGTAGTGTGGTGATTAATGATGTTTTTGCGAATTATATCAACACCAACTTACCCTTCGGAGGATCAAATGACAGCGGAATCGGCCGGTTGCACGGAGAATTTGGTTTCCGCACACTTAGCAATGAAAAAGCCGTTGTGCGCCGCTCACGTGGCTGGACTCTCGCCGAGCTCATGATGCCACCCTACAAAAACGGCGGACAAAAAATTGCTAAAACCTTGATGAAGTATTTTTGATTTTTGGCACCTCACTTTACATCTGCAATCTGCTATCTGCAATCAACAATCTGATATCCCTTCGAACAGGCAGGATGGTGAATATGGGCATAATCAGGTATCCATAGCAAACACCCAAATAATTCAAAGAGATAGCAGATTGATGATTGCAGATTGCAGATGGGTTCGTCTGGCCAATCAGCTGCCCTGGAATAGTTTAGGGTTAAGCTCAGCTATTAAAAATGATTCAAAAAAAGCTGCCCCAGAGAAAGAGGCAGCTTTTTAAAATATGATCTGAAAACTCAGTTAGATCAGTTGGACTCTAAGCGATAGACACCGCCATCTTCCTCATCGGTAACTACGTAGATGTTACCATCCGGACCTTCACGCACATCCCGGATTCTGCCCACTTCTTGAAGAAGCAGTTCTTCTTCGTGAATGACTTCCTCATTGTTATGAACCACGCGTCGGATGCGCTCGGCTCGGAGTCCGCCTGCCAGGAGGTTACCTTCCCAGTTTTCAAAAGTGTCGTGGGTAACCAGTGCAAGGCCGGAAGGTGCCAGGGTAGGCAGGAATTCATAGAACGGATCTTCCATACCATCCATGCGGCGGGCTTCGGTGTCAGGGAATTCATCTTCCGTACCGTAATCGCGTCCTAAGCTGACGGTCGGCCAACCATAGTTGATCGTTGGTTCGATGTAATTCAGCTCATCACCGCCGCGAGGACCGTGTTCGGTTGCCCAGATTTCATCGGTTTCAGGATCTACGACCAGCCCCTGGATATTTCGGTGTCCGTAGGAATAAATTTCATCTAAAACATCATCATCACCCACGAATGGATTATCTTCGGGAACGCTGCCGTCATCGTTCAGGCGCAGAAGGGTACCGGCATGATCCTGGTTATCCTGTGCCCGGGGAGGATCGGCGCCGCGATCACCAATACTCATCAGTAGATAGCCGTCGTTGGTCCAGGCCAGTTTTGATCCGTAATGCCTGCCGGGAGAAGAGTATTCATTTTGAACAAAAATATCTTCCACATTGGTCAGCTCATCTCCCTGGAGTTCTCCTCGTGCCAGTGCGGTAGCTGTTTCATCATCACCGTTGGGCTTGGAGTAGGTGAGATAAACATAGTTGTTATCTTCAAACTCTGGATGGATTGCCACCTCGAGTAAACCACCTTGGTTTTGAGCGTAAACTTCCGGCACACCGGATATTTCCGTCAAATTACCGTCGTAGTCCATTTGATATAGATTGCCGGTGCGCTCGGTAACCAAATAATCACCATCCGGCAAGAAAGCTATGGACCATGGATGCTCCAACCCGTCAGCAACGTTCACTAAAAGTAAATCCTCGTACTCAGATCCGAGTTCTTTGGTTTCCCAATCATCATTATTGTTGCCATCAGGGGCTTCATCAGGAGGAGCACAACTTGCTCCTATTACCATTAGCACCGTCAAAGCCGTAATCAACTTTGAATGTAATTTCATAAATCTTTCTTGTTTAGGTTAAACAGGTTCAGGAATACCGATTAAACAAATAGAAAATATAACGCCATATTTAATCGGTTGTCCTGCGATTCAGGCAAATGTAGAAATCAATCACATCAATAAAAAAGACGAAAAGCTATTCATTTAGTTCCGTTACAGTAAGGCAGGAAAATAAATTCCTGGTGAATGTAAAAATGTGTAATAATGTGTATCCCTTGCACGTATTTAGATGAAACCCATAAAGGAAGATGTTTTGTGGGGTTCCTATTATTCAGCCTGTGATTCTATGTGCCCACCTGCCTCTGTTAAGAATATTTTTATGCTTGGTTTGAATGATTTCAATCATCAAAAATTGAAATCCCTGAAAAATTTTGAGCATTATCGATTTTACGGACTAATACCGCCTGAAGAAGCTGAAGACGTCGAAGAATACGACATAAAAGCTATGCTTGATGATTTGGAGCTTAAGCTTAACACCTTTAATGGATCGGTAGATTCGATATGTACCTATATCGACTTCCCCATGAGTATGATGACTCCCATTCTGCGCCCGAAATACGGATTGCCAAGCCCTTCGCTGGAAAGCATTGTTAAGAGTCAGCATAAATATTGGAGCCGTGTTGAGCAAAAGAAAGTTGTTCCGGACAACATCCCGAAATTCTGCAAGGTCAACCCGTTTGCCGATGACCCTTTTGCAACCGTTGATATCCCGTTTCCGTTTTGGGTGAAGCCGATTAAATCAGTAGGGTCCTACCTGGGATTTCATATCAAAAACCGAAAAGAGTTTGATCGCGTGATGGGGGTCGTGCGACAGCATATCGGCAGGATGGCCGGACCGTTCAATTACATTCTGGATCAGACTGATATGCCCGATGATCTACGCGAAGTTGACGGCCGCTGGTGTATTGCAGAGCAGCTCATTGGTGGCAGACAATGTACACTCGAAGGTTATATGTTCCATGGCAAATTACACATCCACGGAGTGGTCGATTCTATCCGCCACAGCAACCGTTCTTCATTTTCTCATTATGACTATCCATCTATGCTGCCGAAATCCGTGCAAGAGCGCATGACGAACATTAGCAAGAAGGTGCTTAAGCAGATTGGCTATGACAATCACCCTTTCAATATTGAGTTTTTCTGGAATAAATCGACCGATAAAATCTGGCTGCTGGAAATCAATACCCGGATTTCCCAATCTCACAGCGATTTGTTTGAAAAAGTGGACGGAACCTCTAATCACCAGGTCACGGTGGAACTAAGTCTCAACCACGATCCTAAATTTCCGTATCGAAAAGGGCAGTACAAACGAGCTTCAAAGTTTTTTTACCGGAAATGGGAGGATGCCATTGTAAAACGCATCCCGACTCCGGCTGAAATAGCCGCCATTGAAAATGATATTCCTGGCGTTCTGGTGGATGTGAAGGTGCACGAAGGGCAGCGGCTCAATGACATGTTCGAGCAAGACAGCTACAGCTATGAGCTGGCGTGGATATTTATTGGTGCCGACAGCCACAGGGAAATCATGCAGAAACACAAAGAATGTATCGGAAGGCTGCATTTTGAATTTGATCCTGTGTCCAACGACCAGCCGGTTGGCCAAAAAATAGAAACCACCTCATGAATCTTTAATCTGTGCGGGAATGAAAAACATATTTGTGATCGGGTTAAATGAATTCAACCGGAAAAAGCTGGAAGCTATTCAAGAGCGGGAGAAGATTGCTTTTCACGAGCTTCTGACCTATAAAGAAGTCACCGAACAGGATGAATACCCGGTCCTGGAGCTACTGGCCAAAGCTGAAAAGCGACTGGCTAAATTTAACGGAAATATCGACGGCGTTCTCGGCTACATGGATTTTCCGGTGAGTACACTCGTACCCGTACTCAGTGAAAAGTTTGGCCTTCGTTCCGCGCCGGTCAGCAGTTTTATCAAGTGTGAACACAAATACTGGAGCCGGCTTGAGCAGAAAAAATCGATCCCCGGTCATATTCCCAAATTTTGTGTATTTGATCCCTTTGCGGAAAATCCGGCAGATGAAATCGAACTCGACTACCCCTTCTGGATCAAACCGGTGAAATCATTCGGGTCGCATTTAGGATTTCGCATCAACAATCCTGAAGATCTGGAAGAAGCACTACCGGTTATCAGCGAAAACATCACCCGAATATCCCGGCCGTTTGACCGGCTGCTTGATCATTTAAAGCTCGATATGCCGGAAGAGGTCACCGGCATCAGTGCGCATCACTTTCTTGCAGAATCCATTATTGGCGGGCTGCAATGCACCCTCGAGGGTTGCATGTATGAAAATGATCTTTATTCCCACGGCATTGTAGACTCCATCCGCTACCCGAGCCGGTCGGTGTTCTTCCGGTATCAGTACCCATCGGTGCTGCCGAAACGGGTTCAAAAACGGATGGAGGTCATCGCGCAGACCTTCCTGCGGCATATAGGATTCAATAACTCCGCTTTCAACATGGAATTTTTCTGGGATCGGCAGGAGGATAAGATTTATATGCTGGAGGTCAACACCCGTATTGCCCAACATCACAGCGATTTATTTCAGAAAGTGGACGGTGTTTCCAATCATAAAGTTCCTATTGATCTGGTATTAGGCCGAGAACCCCACATTCCCGAAGGTAAAGGTGATTTTAAACTGGCTGCGGCTTGTTTTTATCGTCAATTCAAGGATGCCTGGGTTCGTACGGTTCCGGATGAGCTGGAGGTTGCCAAAGTTGAAAAACGCTATCCCGGCACGATCATACAAGTTGATGTTGAGCCAGGTATGTTCCTGTCAAAACTGCCTGAACAAGACAGTTACAGTTATATCGTAGCACTGATCTATCTCGGCGCCGACAACCAGAAACAGCTATTGCATCAATACCGCAGTTGCCTGAACCTGTTGAATATCAAACTCGAGCCCGTTGTGGAAGAGTTTGCCTGATGCCAAAAGAAAATTTATCAACAGAATGTGAATCCTCCATTATTATCTCCATGCCTCCGAAATTTGATATCAAAAAAGAGTACCCTTTTGCCGTCGAGACGATTGAGCATACCCTGATTCCACTATCGGACGGATGTAATCTTGCCGCCAAAATCTGGAAACCTAAAACCGACGCGGATACCGCCCAAGCATTTCCGGCTATCCTGGAGTACATCCCGTATCGCAAGCGCGATGTAGAAGCCTGGCAGGATTCCATCAGCCACCCGTATTTTGCCGGACACGGCTATGTTTGTTTGCGCGTAGATTTACGCGGCAGCGGAGAATCTGACGGAGTTTTGCGGGATGAATACCTTAAGCAGGAACAAGACGATGCTCTCGAACTGCTGCAGTGGATTGCCGATCAGCCCTGGTGCGACGGCAATATCGGCATGATGGGAATTTCCTGGGGCGGATTTAACGGACTTCAGGTTGCTGCCCTTCAACCGCCGGAATTGAAATGTATTATCACCCTTTGTTCCACCGATGACCGGTATGCCGATGACGTTCACTACATGGGCGGATGTATGCTCGGCGACAACCTTTCCTGGGCTTCGGTGATGTTTGCTTTTAACAGTTGCCCGCCGGATCCGGACCTCGTAGGCGAACAGTGGCGCCGAATGTGGTTCGACCGGCTGCGCAACAGCGGGTTGTGGCTGGAAAACTGGCTGAATCATCAGCACCGGGACGAATTCTGGAAACACGGCTCGGTGTGCGAGCGCTACGAAGATATCCAGATACCGGTTTATGCAATCAGCGGCTGGGCGGATGGCTACTCTAACGCCGTCTGCCGCCTGATGGAAAATCTGAAGGTGCCGCGAAAAGGGCTGATTGGCCCTTGGAGTCACAAATACCCGCATCTCGGCGTGCCAGGTCCGGCCATCGGGTTTCTGCAAGAAGCCCTCCGATGGTGGAATTATTGGCTAAAGGATCAGGAAACCGGGATCATGGACGAGCCGAT
>SLJN01000359.1 GCA_007135115.1 Balneolales bacterium | reverse complement strand
TCATCACATCATAGGCGCCGCCATAGGCTTTGCGGGTAATAACGGTGACTTTAGGTACGGTCGCCTCGCAAAAAGCATACAGCAGCTTCGCCCCGTGTTTAATGATGCCGTTCCATTCCTGATCGGTTCCGGGCAGGAAGCCGGGGACATCCTCAAACGTCAGCAGCGGGATGTTAAATGCATCACAGAACCGTACGAATCGCGCGCCTTTGATGGAAGCGTCGATATCCAACACGCCGGCAAGCGATAAGGGCTGATTGGCTACAATACCAATACTGCGACCGTCTAAGCGGGCAAAACCGACGACAATGTTATCCGCATAGTGCTCATGAACTTCCATGAAAGAGTTTTTATCTACAACCCCTTCAATGGCATCTTTGATGTCGTATGGCTTGTTCGGGTTGGCAGGCACAAGATCATCCAAAGCCTCCGCTTTTTGCTTGTCGGGCTCGGCAGGCTCTTGCATCGGCGCACGCTCTTCACAATTCTGGGGGATGTAGGGCATCAGATTTCGGATGCTTTCAAGGCAATGGGCGTCATGCTCACTGGCAAAGTGAGCCACTCCGGATTTATTACTATGCGTCTCAGCTCCGCCCAGATCTTCGGAAGTAACTTCTTCCTGCGTCACCGTCTTTACAACATTCGGACCGGTAACGAACATGAAGCTGGTGCTTTTGACCATAAAAATAAAATCCGTAATGGCGGGGCTGTAAACCGCACCACCGGCACAAGGCCCCATTATGGCGGATATCTGAGGAATAACCCCGGAGGCCATGCTGTTGCGCCAGAATACTTCGGCGTACCCGCCAAGAGAGGCAACGCCTTCCTGTATACGAGCGCCGCCGGAATCATTCAAGCCAATGACCGGGATACCGTTTTTCATGGCCAGGTCCATAACCTTGCAGATTTTTTCGGCATGTGCTTCGGATAATGAGCCTCCGAATACAGTAAAGTCCTGACTGTATACGTAAACCGGACGTCCGTGAATTTTGCCGTAACCTGTAACAACTCCATCACCGGCATAACTTTGTTTATCGAGGCCGAAATCGCGACACCGGTGGCGAACGTAAGCGTCAATTTCTTCAAAGGATTCTTTATCCAACAGCAAGTCGATGCGTTCGCGGGCAGTTAACTTCCCCGATTCGTGCTGCTTGGCTATGCGCTTTTCGCCCCCTCCGAGCCGGGCTTCTTTACGAAGTTGTTCGAGGTCTTGTTTTTTTTCTTCTAATGATTTCGGCAAAATGTCCTCCTAAAGTTATTTTTGCAGGAAAAACGTCTGCATACGATCGGTAAATTCAACGGCTACATCCGAGTACATGTCAACCATGTTGCGTCTGAACACTTCCTGAGTAATGAATTTGGCAGCTTCCGCCCATGTGTTAAAGGTCACAACATGCTCCATGCACCGCTCAAAAGCGGCATCATCTCCACTAAAAAGCTCATCTACAAAGTAGGATCGAACATCCTGTATTTGTTCGATTAATTTCTCATAATCTTCGTTACGCCCCTGATCCGGCGGATTTTGCAAATCGATGATGGGATTGGATTCGTCATCATCCTCTTCATCCTCATCGCGAGATAGTCCGAGTCCGCCATCATCTTCATGGTTGCCTACAAAACGTTGCCACATGGGGACGGCTCCATCGTCGTCCTGTTCATCCGAGGGGCTTTCCTCCTCCGGTTGTTCTTCGGCTTCCGGTTCGGTTTCTTCGGCAGTGTCAGTTCCCCGGTTATATAAGCTGAAGGGGTTTTCCTGCTGATCTTCTTCCCGGGCGTCTTCCTCCGCTGATTGATATTCTTCGGTATCATCGGCGGAATTGGAAAAGTTGTAGGCGTAATCTCCGCTTTCTTCTTCCTGATCATCCTCCGCTTTCAGCGAGCCGAGCTGTTCGATCAGCGAATGGGCTTCGCGATCGGCTTCAGACTGTGTTTCGATATCGCCGGTATGCTGTTCAGGATGGTCTGTTTCGGGTTGATTAAATTCCACCGGAGGTAGCTGCCCGGTGGATGTATTTTCAGCGTGTTGAGGTTCGTCGGATTCCGGTTGAGAAACAATTTCGATGAGCCGGCTGCGGCTTACGGTTCCCTGTTCCTGATCAAATCGACGGGCCAGAGAGGGTTTGTTTTTATCCTCGAAAAAACGCCTGAGCAGTTCGCTATCTATTTCCGTGCCCATCAACTGATACCAGGGTTCGATATGTTGAGCCCAATTCAAAGCACTATATCCGGAAGTCAGTTTCTCATCGATAGCTCGAATTACCTTTTCACACCGGGAGCGGTCGATGCGGTCGAGTCCCTTCTTTTCCATATACCGGGGCAGGGCTCTTTTAAAATGCGGATATACCACTATCCAGCGCGATTGTTCAACAACCTCATCGTAACGCAGTTCGGCTTGGGTGCCGAAAAGATATTCAGGGATATTTTTTCGGGGTTCAACGAGTAGGTCAAGCATATCGCCGATGGCACTTTCCATCACCGGTTTCACATAGCCGGAGGGCAGTCGCGTTTCGGCGCGGATGGCCTCCAGGAAGGCTGACCATGCTTTTTGAACCGACTCTGAGTTCATATCCGCCCAGTCCGTTTCGGGAGGAACAACGGAGTCGGCCAGATTGCGCTTTAACTCCAAAACCACCCTCTCCACCAAAAATGAAGGGATCTCGCTTACAAGCAGATCCTGTGGGGTGAAGTAATTCTTGTCGCCGGGGAGCAGCCGGGTCAACCGCTCCGTAATTTCGCCTACAACTCGGTCCATCGCTTAAGTTTTTGCGGAATATATAATTGGTTATCAGGGTTTACAACCTCTCACCGTCATGATTTTTGAAAAAAGATTAAACAGAAAGGTCGTTACCCCGCCACTGCATTTAACGTGATTTACAGTAATGTATTTACTGAAGCGTAAAGTTACCGAATCAGTTGTTCTGTGCCATCCGGAATGCTTACTTTTGCAGCCATGCAATTAACCGTTACTTCACTATCCAAGCGGATCGGCAACAAGCTCATCCTTGATAATATCTCCTTCACACACAAAGAGGGGGTTATGGGGATTGGCGGACCCAACGGAAGCGGCAAGTCGACACTCCTCAAATGCCTGGCGGGGTTGATGAAACCCTCATCCGGGGAGGCTAAGTGGGAAAAAGAAACAGACTCAGATGACCGGCACATACGTGAACAACTTGGTTATGCTGCGCCTTATATCTCACATTATCCGGAGTTATCTACCCGGGAAAATCTTTTGTTTCTGGCCAACATCCGAAATCTTGCCGCCCCGAAAGAACGGGTTGAGCAGTTAATGAAAGAATCCGGAATAGCTCACCGGGCAGATGTTTTGTATGGGTCACTTTCTTCCGGTCAGCAGCAGCGCGTACGGCTGGCCTCGGCGCTGTTGCATGAACCGAAGGTCCTGTTTCTGGATGAACCCGGCACCAATCTTGATGTAACCGGCCGAACCCTGGTACGGGATATCGTCAGTCGCGCCAGAAAAAACGGCATGTTATCGCTGATTGCATCCAATGCCGATGAAGAACTAAAACTTTGTGATGAAGTTATTTACTTAAAAGGAGCATCATAGAATGCGTTTCAAAACCGTACATTGAAAGGAGATGCACCGGATATCGGAAATTCACTGAAGGCAGGTTACCACAACACCAAAAATTTATAAACATGTATTCTGAACAAGATCATCTACTCGCAAAAAAACTACTCGATCACAGCGTATCTATTCAAAAAGGGGAAAATGTGCTAATCCAACTTATCGGGCTCAACGGAGTTGAATTGGCCAGAGCCTTGGTAGAGGAAGCCAGAAAACGGGATGCCGTTCCATTTCTGGAGCTTCAGGATACCGATATCCAGCGAACCCTTGTTGAGCAGGGAGACGAAGCATTCTGGAAAACCCAAACAGAGGTTGACCAGCTCCCGCTGATGAAGCAAATGGACGCTTTCATCGGCATCAGGGCATCAGAAAATATTTATGAGACGTCTGAAGTCGACAAAAAAGCCTTTAAAGCGTATTCAGCACACTTCCTGAAGCCGGTGCATTTTAATCAGCGTGTGAATCATACCAAATGGTGCGTCCTGCGCTATCCCTCACCGGCCTTTGCCATGAATGCCCGTATGACAACCCGGTCCTTCACTAAATTCTATTACGACGCGTGTCTGCTCGATTATGATAAGCTCCGCAAAGCTATGATCCCGCTTGAAGAGAGACTTCGCGCAGGTAAAGAAATTCGGCTGAAAGGCGAGGGGACTGATATCTCCTTTTTCATCGAAGGTCAGGAGTGGGTGAGTTGCTACGGAACCCGGAATATTCCTGACGGAGAGTTATTTTCTTCTCCGATTCTCGATTCGGTCAATGGTCACATTACCTATGCACCGAGCGTCTATCAGGGCAAGCCGTTTGAAAAAGTTAAGCTGTACGTCAAAGACGGGGTGGTCAGGGATTTTGAATCATCCAACCTCAATGCGTTAGAGGAAATTTTGAATACCGATGAGGGCGCCAGGCGTTTCGGAGAATTCAGCTTCGGCACCAATCCGGTGATCAAAGAGCCGATGTACGACATTTTGTTTGATGAAAAAATTTACGGATCCAACCACCTCACACTTGGTCAGGATTACGAAATCGCCCCCAATGGCAACAAAAGTGCGGTTCACTGGGATCTTGTCTGCATCGGAGCAGATGTCTATCTCGATGGCGAGCTGATCCGCGAAGGGCGCCGGTTTATTCCGGATGATCTAAAAGGATTAAACCCCGAGAATTTAATTTGATCTGCGACGGGCTTCGCTAAATTATTGGGTCAATTACAAAGTTTGGGGAGTGTTATAAAAGATATAAATTTTCCCACCTGTGGTGGAAACAGATGTTGTATAACGTTACTCCCCAGCTTTTGTAATTATTCCAAATTACTGACCCCACCAGTAGCCGGTAACTTCCGGAGTTTTGGAAAAGGTCTCCTTCATGTGAGCATATCCGTGATTATCCACAAGCCGTTCGATTAAATAATCTTCACAGCGGTGCTGTTCATCGTAATAGAGCCAGATTTTGTAGGTGCGTTTTTTGTATTCGCCGCGAAATTGCTGAAACTTGCGCCCGATAGACTTGGGGTTGAGATTCTTGGAAACCAGCTCAAAGGAATCAGAAAAGTTGCGTACCGTTTTTTCGTTATTTTCAGGACCATTGCCTACCGCTTTATCCAGCACGCCCTTTAGTTTTTTGATATCGGTATTTTTGCCACCCATAGCGAACGTAATAATAAAAATGATTGCGAGGACAATTAATATGATCAGTAAAATCATGATCGAAAGACGGTAAACGGTTTAATAGTGGTTGATTTTTCTGCAGTCACCCGGATCATATAAGTTAATAAAATACCGGGAGATTCAGCGCCCCCAAAGATAAGAGAAAATTACATTCATGCACAGGTTTTCCGGAAAGGTTCCGGATCAATTAGCCGGCAGTCTTTTTTTAATCCATCAAAAAGGGAGAAAAGGGCGAAAAAGTAGCTGGCAAGACTACCATCCCTGATCAAATCCCCATTCCCCACTGATCTCATAAGATGCCCTGATCATCCCGATAACCGGTGTTTCGGTGAAACCCTCAGTATGACCGCGATTGGTAATGTGGTTCACCCCAATATCCGCTTCCACCCAAAACCTGGTGCCCGATTGATAGCGCATTGACAGATAAGGCCGGACCGTTTGTTCTACCGTGCCTCCGAGTACCAGTGGCAGTTGATCAATATTCGGTTCATTGATAGCCAACGGCATCCGAATATCACCTTCGCCTTGTAGCAGCACTTCTATGCCAGGGCGAATTTCCAGCCCCGGAGTCAAACGATCGGCGTACCAGCCGACTTCTATGCCCGTCTGAATATAATCACCGAAATTAGTAGCCAATCCCCTCTGAGCATACGTCCATTGCCCCCGGAATAATTGCGGTCGGTATGCGGTCGTACTCACCATTTGCCCGCGCAGGTCGAGGTCAAACTCGGGGTGTAGCCCGTTGAGCGTCAATCCGGCTGACCAGGTTGTGGCGGTTGGCTTCAGATCATTGCGGGCAGCTAATTCGGCTCGGTTATCTACCACGATATCATTCAGCATAAAATCCGCCCAGAATACTCCGGGACCGAACCGCCACCAGACCATTCCGCCCATCATCAGGTTGGCATATTCGTTTTTCGGGTCGCTGTCCTGAGCGATCGCCATGAATTGTAGCGGGTTAACATATTGAAGGGAAAACGAGGTGTTGTCACCGGCATAAACCACACCCTCGTAAACGGTTAGCGCGAAGTTAGGTGAAGGCCGCCAATCCAGGCGATGCATGCTGATATACCGCCGGATGACATCTTCTTCAAAGGATTCGCGATCGAAAAAACTTCCGCGCGGACCGAGATTATCAAGCTCCCCGACAAAACTTCGCAGCGCAAGGCGCTTTCCCCCGATTCGGAATGAAAGCCGGTCATAGGGTCGAGGATTATCGGTCACCGCTCCGGCGGGACTTCCCGGCTGCCCCCAGTGCTGCGAAAATCGACCGGCATAAAAACCGACCCAGTCGCCGTCGTAGCCCACATAAAAATGTTCCGGCCGGCCCAGCAGACGATGCGTGACATCAACGGCATCCGGATCGTGCAGATATTCTAAATCGACGGTTACACCGGCCTGCGCGGCAACATGACCGCTTTCCATATAAGTTCTCACGTGGGCTCCCGGCAGTAATGGCTCGCCTTCACCAATCGGTCGGAGCGGATCTACCCTGTCGGAGTTGATGCGGGTTGCCCGTCCGGCAAGTTCGCCACCAATACGGACATCCGACTCAATTTCATCCCCCTGAAAATAATCTTTCAATTGATCATACCATCGGCGGGCGATGCGGTCCAAATCATCAGAGTCGGTGGCATTGAGGGCACGACGCACCTCACCGTAGGTCCAGGGCGTGTTGGTGGGATGCAGCTTTTCCAATGCACCGCGCTCCTGCAAATTTCTGATGTAATGATTAGACCAATGACTGGTATCGATCAACCTGGCAGAATCATCAGCACGCAGAGGTTGCGGGGCAGCAAGCAGCCAGAAAGTCAGCTGGGTGGCAACAATCAAAAATATTCCTGTTATCCGCATAGCGGTAAGATAGAAAGATTACAAAGTTAAAGGAAACAAAGCCGCTATAGTGGAATAATTCAACGGATTCAATATTTTGAGGTGACTTTGATTTATATAAACCCAAATCAGGAAATAATAAAAAAAAGATGGTGAAATCAGGAATTGCGTTAGCTGTTGGAGTAATGCTGATCGTACTTGGTGGATGTGGCGAATCCAAAGAACCCCCTTCAGAGGAACAAATGGAAACCCAGCGGGAGTTTTTGTCGAATCTATCCGAATTTTGCGGATATGCCTATGCCGGCCAAACCGAACATTTTGACCTTGGTGATGACGCTCTTAAAGACCCGGATATGTTGATGTTACTCGAAGAATGCGAAGAAGAGGAAATCCGCATACCGTTTTGGGTCGATGATGACCAATCAAGAACCTGGATTTTGAACATTCAGGAATATGGGCTTCGGCTGGCCCACGATCACCGGTATGAAGACGGCACCGAGCACGAGGCCAATATGTACGGAGGATTTGCTGATGAGCGCGGCAGCTCAACCAAGCAATATTTTCCGGCAGATGAGTCTACGATTGAGGAGCGTCCGGCGAGGGAGATCAATGTGTGGTCAACAGAGTTAGACTTGCAGGAAGAGCGCTACATATACCGGCTCTACTTGGATGGCGAAAAACGTTTTAAGGCGGCCTTCGACCTTTCCGATCCGATTGAATTAGACGAGGTTCGATAAGCCGCAGATTTCCGGTAATTTTAAAAATCAGGGTGGTCTTATGTCGAATCAGACAGAGAGTGATTACGGCAAGCGGCAGCGTATCGGGCTGTTTTTAGGTCCGGCGGTATTTTTATTGATGCTGATCATTCCGTCACCGGAAGGTCTGGCACCCGAAGCCTGGACGGTGGCCGGGGTAGCTTTATTCATGGCCATCTGGTGGGTTACCGAAGCCATCCCGATTCCGGCAACGGCTCTGCTGCCGATCATCCTGTTTCCGGTACTGGATGTCAGTACGGTATCCGATGCGACGACTCCGTTTGCTAATCCGCTTATCTACCTGTTTATGGGCGGATTTATCATTGCGCTGGCCATGGAAAAGACCAAGCTGCACCGGCGTATCGCATTGAATGTGGTAAACGTAATTGGTACCAAACCCATGGCGATTGTCATAGGATTTATGATTGCCGCTGCTTTTCTGAGTATGTGGGTCAGTAATACCGCCACAGCCATGATGATGTTGCCCATTGCGCTGTCGATCATCGCTCTGGTTGAAAGCGAAGAGGCGATGGAGACCGGTAATTTCGACACCAACTTCGCACTGGTGATGCTGCTTGGCCTTGCCTACGCCTGCAATGTTGGCGGGATCGGCACGCTCATTGGCACGCCACCGAATGCCTTGATGGCTGGGTATATGCTCGATAACTACGATGTTGATATCGGTTTCGGGCAATGGATGATGATCGGCATCCCGATGGTGATTGTTTCGCTGCCACTCATATTTCTTATGCTGACCAAAGTGGTTTTCCCGATGAAACTAAAAACGATCCCGGGTGGTGAGCAGATTATCCGAAAAGAATTGGATGAAGCCGGCAGTATGACTCGAGGTGAGAAAATGGTGGGAACCGTATTTGTTCTCACCGCAACATTTTGGATCACCCGACCGCTTCTTGAGCCTTACATTCCCAACCTGTCAGATACCGGCATCGCGATTTTCGGAGCGGTTCTGATGTTTTTGCTTCCTGAAAATTACAGAGAAGGTCGATTTGTACTCAACTGGGAAGACGCCAAACGTTTGCCCTGGGAGGTACTGATTTTATTCGGAGGCGGATTGAGCCTGGCAGGAGCTATCACCGATACCGGCCTTGCCGAGTGGATCGGTAACTCCCTAAGCGGACTGGACTGGGTACCGATCATCATTCTGATTATGACTTCTCTTTTTGTGATCATCTTTCTCACGGAAGTAACCAGCAACACCGCCACCGCGGCCGCCTTTTTACCGATTTTGGCGTCAGTAGCCGTGGCGATGGGTCAGGACCCGCTGCTATTGGTAATTCCTGCCGCCGTCGGTGCAAGCTGCGCCTTCATGCTGCCGGTAGCAACCCCACCCAATGCCATCGTCTACGGAAGCGGGCTCATTTCCATCCCACAAATGGCCCGGGCCGGCTTCGTATTCAATATCATGATGGCCTTTGTGATTACCGGCGTGATGTACCTGGTAATCGGCTATGTCTTTGATGTAATACTTTAAAATACACCCACCTGTCAGGTTCAAAAACCTGGCAGGTACTCTTAAGCAGTAAAACTCAATTATGAAGCATTCCAGGATTCGACACCTGAGATGTGATAAAAACAAAGAGAGCCCCCAAAACCACCATTCTCAAGCCTTATCCAAATAAAAATAAAATCGGGTTCCTTCTCCGGGGGTGCTTTCTATATGGATATCTTTTCCATGCGACTCCAAAATGCTTTTAACTACAGCCAATCCTAAACCGGTTCCGCCTTTATCACGTGAGCGGGCTTTATCCGTGCGATAAAACCGATCAAACAGCCGGTGGTGATGTTCCTCGGGGATGCCGATACCGGTATCGGCTACTTCGATCCTGATCTGATCACCATGTTCTTCGTGACGAATACACACCTCACCCTCATTGGTGAATTTAACGGCATTGGATAGCAGATTATCGAGCACTTGTTCTAATTTAGCTTTATCTGCTTTGACCTCGCACGGGGCCTCGTCACAAGTAAGTTGTATTCCCTTCTCTTCCGCCAGATGCTGATACCAGTTACATGCTCTCTTGAACACCGTGGATAAATCAAAGGTGCTGTATTCGATAAAGTGCCGGTCGGAATCAAATCGCTGCAGGGTGATGATATCTTTAAATAACTGACTCAGCCGCTCAGCCTGACCGCGGGCGTTGGCCACATATTTTTTGCGGGTGTCGTCATCCAGCTTATCCAGTTCGAGCATCTCCAGCGAACCCATCATCGTATGTAGTGGATTGCGGATTTCATGTGCGATATCGGCAAAAAACTGGCGTTGTTTTTCATTGATTTTTATCAGTCGCTCGTTGTCGGCTTGCAAATGCTCTGCCATTTGATTGAGCGATTCGGCCAGTTCCCCGAACTCATCCTTGCGGTTGAGGTCAATGCTTTGGGAAATATCGCCATCAGCTATTCGGGAGGCGGCTTCACTCAGATCCACAATGGGCCGGGATATCGAACGCGCAACAAAGGTACTCACCAGGAGGATAATTCCGATAGAGATAAACATGCCCGTGTAGATAATCCAACGCATGGTGGCAACCGGCTCATAGAGCAGGTCTTCATCCTGACTGATACTGAACCAGCCACCAGGGAATGCTCCGGTCTCAATTTTTCCAAAAACAGCAATGCGATTGTCGTTGCGGTCATCATCCAACATTACATTTTCGTCGCTAACTTCGAAGTAACTGACGACATAATCCGGAAGGTTACGGTCAGCGGAAATAGATTCCGGTCCTGAGTATAACCGGTTTCCGGTTGAATCATAAATATGGAGCTGGTAACGGGCGGCCTCGGCAAGTTCCGTTAACTCATCGTGGAGCTGGTCTGTCAGCTCGGTTTGATTCAGTGATTGGCTCATCCATCGGGCATCTTCAATCATTTCCTCCAATCCACTCTGAAGTAGGAATGCCCGAATGTACATGATCGAAAAGCTACTGACGGCGGTAACTCCGAATATCATCAATAAAATAAATATGAGAGCAAGGCGCGTTCGGATTTTCATCGAATCAAGGCTGCAGGCTTAAAGCTTCTTTATTCAACCCGTACCCCATACCGCGATAGGTTTTTATCAGCTCACCGTCATCACCGAGTTTAATTCGGAGATTTTTTATGTGAACGTCGATGGTGCGGTCAAAAATGAATTTCTCTTCCGGGCTGATATGCTCAAGTATTTGCTGTCTAGTGTAAACCAGTCGAGGATTCTGAAAAAACAACTTCAAAATCTGATATTCGGTATTCGTTAATTCCACAAGAGACCCGGAGCTGTAAACCTCCATGGTTTCAGTAGATAAGCTCACTCCCCCGTATACCAGCCAGGAGTTCCGTTCAGGTTTATATCGGCGCAGTTGCGATTCGATGTGGGCTTTTACCAAATTCAAACTAACCGGTTTGGGGATGTAGCTGTCAGCCCCGACATCAAGTCCCTCGATTTCGTCGCGCTCTTTGTCTTTGGCTGTAAGAAAAATCACGGGGATCTCAGATAAAACCGGGTGTTTGCGGATTCTTCGGCAAAGTTGGAGTCCATCCTCTCCCGGAACCATAATATCCAATACGGCAATATCAATCGAGTTGGCCGATTGTGTGATCATCTCAACTGCGGCATCGCCGTCCATAGCCAGCATTACCCGGAAGTTGTGCATCTCCAGGTAGTTTTTGAGCATCTCAGCCGGCTCTTCTTCGTCTTCAACTACCAAAACGGTTATCTCGCTGCTCATACGATGTTAAGAAATCTCATACTTAGTGCCTGTAAGAAAACTGTTAACTTAATTCTAACCCAAAGTTCTGTATTAAAAAATTCGGAGCAAATATAAGCATTTACGTTTATTTAACCCGCCGGAATCAGGTAATTGAATTGTCTTCAGAAGGGAGAGGGAATATCAACCCAGGAAATCAACGTTTAGGCCCCGGTTTGGGTCTCGTCCGGAGCGGTTTTTCTTCCGATTGCTGTTCTTGGTTTTCGGCTTTTTTCGGTTGCCGCTTTTTTCCTGAAGATGAACGGGTTTAACTCCGAAGCGATTCAACGGAGAGGGGAGATCTTTGGGAATTCCGGCACTTTCCCGAACGGGTTCGGTAGATTTGATCCGGGGCATAAGTTTTATCGAATGGCTCTGGCATCACCAAGCTCGGACTTCAGCCACAACAGGAGCTTACCGAGGATCTGCGAAATGCGGGCTTCGGTGAGTCCAAGCAATAACGCTATTTCGCTGAGGGTGAGATCCTCGTAATAGTACAAAGCGAGAATCAACCGGTCCCGCTCTTTCAGGTTCTGCATTTTTTTCTTGATGACATCCGAGGTAGCCTTGGTATCGAGGTCGGCATCCGGAGCTTTAGCGTCGGGGTCTTCGATATACCCGGAAAGGGACTCACCGCTGCCTTCGTTGTCAAATTTTTGATCATCCAAAGATAAAATAGACCGTTGCTGGACCTGGCTGAGCAGGTTCAGGTATTCTTCAAGGGAGATTCCCAACTCATCGGCAACTTCTTCATCTTCCGGCTCGCGGCCAAGTTTTTGGCTGAGCTGCTGCATGATTTCCTGAGCCTTGCCCAGGTTGGTGCGCTGTACCCTGGGTACTTCATCTATCTTGCGCAGATAATCGATGATACTTCCGCGAATGCGGTAATAAGCGAAGGTATTGAACTGCACATTCTTGGAAGAATCATAACTGTCGAGAGCCTGCAGCAGGCCGAGTATGCCGGCACTTTCGAGATCATCGTCCTCAGAAAGCGGGTGGTTTGGCCGGCTAATTTTCCCGACAATACTTTTTACCAGCGGCATAGCTTGCGCAATAATCGCATTGCGCAAACCCGGAGCGGGTTCGCGAACGTAAGCTTCAACCATTTCCTGCAGGGATGCTGCCATGCCGTTTAGCTACTCTGTTGCGAGGTTTGCGTTTGATTGGATTGCGATTCTTCGGTTGACGATGTGGACTGCTGGGTAACCACATTAAACATCAGGATGGCAAAATAGCTCAATAAAATACTGCCAAACCCAACCACAGTACTGCGTATTACCGCTGTTTGGGGGTCAACTCCGTTAGCGATTAAAATGGCGAATACGATCAAAGCCAGAGCAATGCATATCCTGATGATCATAACCTGTTATTGGTTTGAAACTTCAGCTTCAGTTGAGGTTGTTACCGGATTCTTTTCGTTTTTTTTTGAGATACCGACCAGCGCCGAGGCAATATATTCCAGCTCTTTGGTCACCTGATGTTCCGGATGTGCCCGAACTACCGGAAACTGATCCGTAACCGAGTTACGCACAAGATCATCGAGTGGAATGTATCCCAAATAGGAAAACTCCCGGTTCATAAAGTGACGAACAATCGTATTGAATCGTTCCAGCACGTTTTGCGCTTCATTTTCATCCTCAGCAAAATTTACGACAGCCGCGAACGGATATGTGGGGTCAACATCCAATACAAATTTGCAAAACCGGTAGACATCGGAAATAGCGGTAGGCTCGCCTACGACCACCAATACGCCCATATCGGCACGGTCGAGTGCCCAGAAACTGAGGTCTGAAGCACCGGCGGGGGTATCAATCAGAATAAAATCGTTTTCAAGGCGCAGCTTTCGCAGAACCTGATCAAGACTGGTATAGAGTTCCGACCAGTCCAGCACATCAGACTCCGGCTCGTCGGCGCCGGTAACCAATGTGAAATCTCCCTGCGTTTTGAGCATGACGTCTTCCACATCACATCGGCCTTTCTTGATATCCATCACCGTAGCCGGAACGGATTCATTCAAAAGTGCCGCGCAATTAGAGAGGCCGAGATCCGCATCCACAACGGCCACTTTATAGCCCAACCTGACCAGCATTTCAGCGGTGTTGACCGTTGCAATACTTTTGCCCACACCCCCTTTACCACTGGCGATGGCAACAATAAAACACTGATTGAACTTCGATTTCGTCATAACATCATTTATTGAGAAGAGAGAATTTTTTCAGCAAACCAGGTCGGGCTGAAGGCATTGACGTCATCCGGCACGGCCGGGCCTAAACTCATATAACGTACGCTGCAACCCAATGTTTTTAAAAACGGTATCAGGTGTCCCCACCGGCGGGTTTCATCCAGGTGAGTGATGGCTACGTAATCCGGTTGAAGCGGATGGTTGGTTGCATACGCTTCCCGGAAGTAGTAATTCTCCATGGTGGCATTCACGGCAAAGTGGATTTCAACCGGTGTAACCGAAGCAAGAATCTGGCGGATTTTCCAGTACTCACGGAATGCGGTATTTTTTTCCAGGCTGATGGAAGGGGTATCGAACAAGACGTGATCGTAATCATCGAATTTTTTGACCAGCTTAGACGCGTCGATACCATCCCGTACGCGATGAAACGGTATATCGTGGTCCTCCGCAAAAGGTTGGAGCACCGTATAATAGTTGGTGAGGCTTCGGGGCTCCACCGAAATGATGGCAACTTTTTTGTCTCCCATGAAGTCCTCGTTAGTAGCCAGTTTCATAATCAAACTGGTCTTCCCGGATCCGGAAGCACCGGCAAAAACCAGGTTTTTCTGAACCGGTTCCGGCATCGTGATCGTAAGTGCATCCCGGACGGTTCGGGCAAGCTGATACATAAAGGACTCACTATCTTCGTAGGGGTCCACTCCCTGATCCAGTATCTGGCGGAACCAGCCGGAAATTGTAGTCGCACGTACCCCCGCTTCCATAAGCTGCTGAAAAGCAGGGTGAGAGGCATATTCCAGATTTGCGGATATCAACGCCTCGTTCATCATCGCCTCGACCTGATCAAAGCGTTTGTGCAGTGCCGAAACTTCCCGACTGACGACCGCATCTTTAACTTTACCATTTTCGGGATCGGCCTCTTCCTGACTCTTTTTGACTTTATTCATCAAAGAGCCGTGATGCCGGGACATGTCCTCACCCGCAGGTTGCGGAGGATTTTCGGTTTCGGCAGCCTCACTTTCCGCAGACTTCGATTTTAATGAAGACTGATCCGATGGACTTTCAGCAGGCTCTTCTTCCAGGCTTTGAAGCGGAGTTGAGTTTCCGTTTTTACGATTTTTTCGGGAGGATGTCTTCGGCTCAGGCTTTACATCACCCGGCTCATCCGGCGACTGGGATTGTTCTTTTGAGGGCCGGATGTCGCTGCGTTTGTAAACCTGGGTTCGTAAATCTTCTTTAGGTTCGGCATCTCCCGGAGGTTCCGCTGCCGGAGTTACCGATTCCAATTTCTGATCCATCATCACCGTAACCGCCGCACGTCGCTCACCACTCGGAGGCACTGACTCCAGCAGGATGATTTGCTCTCCGAGTTGCTCTTTGGCTACCCGAACAGCTTCATTAATGGTGGATCCGTAAAATTTCTTGAGAATCATGACTGATCAGCTTCCTGCAGCTCTTTATTCAATGAAATTCGTTCAAAAGTTTTGATTTGAGTGTCAACGGTGACATCATTATAAGATAATACCGAAATCTCAGGAAGTATGGGAACCAGAAATTCATAAACCGTCGGGCGCAGAACCGGTGATGTCAGAAGTACAGGATCCCGGCCTTCACTGATCATCTTTTCAAAGGTCTTGGAACACGTTACGTATAATTTCTCAACGGTTTCCGGGGTGAATCCGAGTGTATTAGGATTTAAGCTGCCTTGTTGAGCCTGTTGTATCAAATGAGATTCCAGGCTGGAGTCAAAAACCGCCACATGTACCTGGTTTTCGTTGTCGCGATACTGCCGGGTGATTGTCTCGCTAAGCGCTCCGCGTACGTATTCGGTCAGCACATCCGGATTTTTGGTCTGCCCGTAGTGATCAGCCAGCGTTTCCAGGATCGTTACCAGATCACGCACCGGAACCCGCTCCCGAAGCAGCTTGCGTAAGACTTTCTGAACTTCGCCTATTTTCATCGTATCCGGAATTAACTCTTCAACCAGTGCCGGGGAGAACTCCTTGACGTTATCCACCAGTTTCTTGACCATCTGCCGGTCAAGTAATTTGTAGGCATTGGATTTGAGCACTTCCATCAGGTGCGTAGTGATCACCGCGCCGGATTCGATCACCGAAAGACCATATTTTTCCGCATCGGATTTATTTTTTCCGCTTACCCAAACGGCGTCCATCCCGAAGGTCGGATCTTTGGTTTTAATACCTTGCAGTTGGATGTCAAAATCAGACGGAAGCAGCGCCATATAGTAGCCGGGAAGCAGGTCGCCCTGGCCTTGTGCTATTCCTCGCATTTTGATGACATAATTGTTGGAATCCAGCTGCACATTGTCGCGAATACGGATGGGGGGAACAATAATGCCCAGTTCCATAGCAAGCTGCTTTCTGAGGGATGCCATCCGATCCAGCAAGTCGCCGCCCTGATCGGGATCAACGATGGGGATGAGGCTGTAGCCGATTTCAAGCTCGAGGGTATCCACCAGCAGGTAATCCTCAACTTTTTCTTCCTCTTCTTTTTTGGGCATTTGTTGTTGCAATGCCTCTTCCTCGGCAGCTTTTTGCTCTGCTTTATTGGTAGACCAGGCCCAATAACCAAGCGCTCCGGCGATTACCGTAAACGGCAGAATCGGCATGCCGGGCAGCACGCCCATGATGAAAACGAATGCCGCAGCCAGCCCGACGGCTTTGGTATTCCCGAAAACCTGTTCGCTGAGTTCTTCACCGAGATCTCCTTCTGATGCGGCACGGGATACAATCAAACCGGCTGATGTACTGATCAGCAGGGATGGAATCTGGGATACAAGTCCGTCACCGATGGTTAAAAGGGTGTAGACCTGAGCTGCTTCTCCCAGAGCCATTCCTTGCTGTAGCGTTCCGATGACCAAACCACCGATGATATTGATCAGGGTGATTAAAAGGGCGGCAATGACATCGCCGCGGACGAACTTACTGGCACCGTCCATGGCTCCGTAAAAATCGGCCTCGCGGGCAATTTCTTCGCGCCGGTTTTTCGCCTCCTGATCGGTTATCAGACCAGCATTGAGGTCGGCGTCGATGGCCATTTGTTTACCCGGCATCGCATCGAGGGTAAATCTCGCAGAAACTTCCGCAATACGGGTGGCACCCTTGGTAATCACCACAAAGTTGATAATCACCAGCACCGAAAAGACAATGATTCCGATGACAAAATTTCCTTGCACCACGAAGCTGCCGAAAGTCTGAATCAATTCACCGGCGTAGGCGTCCGTGAGAATAAGCCGGGTGGTCGCGACATTCAGCGAGAGCCGGAATAGGGTCATGATGAGCAGCATCCCCGGAAAAACGGCAAACTGAAGCGGCTTAAGCGTGTAGAAAGCCACGAGCATCACCACAAGGGACAGCGAAATACTGCCTGCCAGTAGGATGTCGATCAGCGTAGTCGGGATCGGCAGGATCATCACCAGCAATATCACGATGATGCTGGAGGAAATCAGCACATCGGGTCGGCCCAAAATATCAAGAATATTGCGTGGTGGTGAAGAAGCCATTACGCGGTATTAAGCAGCTTTGTTGTTTCGGATTCGATAGACATAAGCAAGGATTTCCGCCACCGCCTGATACAATTCCGGCGGCACCTGCTCATCTTCTTCGGCGGATGCATGCAGAGATCGTGCCAAAGGCGCGTTCTCCATTATCGGGATGTCGTAATGCTCGGCGTATTCCCGGATTTTCAAAGCCCGTTTGCGCATCCCTTTAGCCATGATGCGCGGGGCCTCATCCGATTCGTGATCGTATTTCAGTGCAACAGCGTAATGCGTCGGGTTGGTCACGACGGCATCCGAGTCTAAAACGGCGTGATCAAGGCGCTTTTTCCGCCGCATGTTCATTGCCGCTTTCTTACGCTGAGTTTTTACCTGCGGGTCACCCTCGGTTTGTTTGAATTCGTCTTTGACCTCCTGCTTGGTCATCCGCAAATCCTTGCGGTGCTGGAAACGCTGGTAGATCATGTCGATCATCGATAAAACCAGCAGCGCCGCCAATATCCGGGCGATTACGATGAGCACGGTTTCGCCGCTTTCCCGAAGGATGTAGTCCAGCGGCATCAATTGCAGGTTGATGAAATCCTGGATAGAACCCCGAACCGTAAAATAAACGACCATGCCCACGATAAAAATCTTGCTGACGCCCTTGAAAAGCTCCATCAACCCTTTCATGGAAAATATGCGTTTCAATCCGTTCGCCGGACTTAAACGGTTGGGCTTGAACTCCAGAACTTTAGTGGAAAACACAACGCCGGTCTGAGCGATATTCACCAATATAGCAGTGACTAAAAGCACGATGAGTAGTGGCGTGATAATCGAAAACCCGTACCACAGCGCCGATTCAATAATAGTGAAAGCCTGATCGGTATCGTTGACAGGTTGATCGATCATCATAAAAAAATACCGGAACATCTCGTCAACCCGGCCATAGATGTATCCTCCGGAATTGTACATCACCAATGTACCCATGATGAGCAGCATCACCGAAGAGATTTCCTGGCTCCGGCTGACGTTGCCTTCCTCTTTGGCCTTATCCAGTTTACGCTGGGTCGGCTCTTCAGTTTTTTCCTGGTCGTTATTTTTTTCCTTGGACATCGCCCGCGGATGCGCAAACGGGGTACCAATCCAAAAAAGCCTATCTGAAGGGAGGTTAAGTCGTTCAACCCATGAACTTTGTGCCGCTTTATGGAAAAGTTTTCCAGCGGTAGAAAAGTAAAAGTAAGAGTATGGGAAGGAAGAGAAAGGCACCAGGTGTTAAAAACCCGGGCACGATAATTTTTAAACCTTATATCCGCTTAAGCCGCTTCTGTGGACTCTTCCTCTTCTTCTTTCATTTTCTGAAGGACCCCCACGGGCAGAAGCTTCACATATTTTTGCTTATGACGTTCCCAATCTTCGAGAATGGCTTTTGCGGTCTGGCTTTCGGTGGCTTCATGATGCTCTTCGACTAACGCTTTCAAGGCGGCGAAGTCATCATCAGACATTTCCACAGGAGACAGGTACTGATCATTCACAAACGAAATTTGATCCTCCCGTAAAAAGAGCTCTCCACCGGTCATGCCGGCGCCAACATTATTGGAGACTTCGCCGAGAATGAGCACACGGCCGCCGGTCATGTATTCGCAGGCGTGCAGGCCGGTTCCCTCAACAACTGCTTTTGCACCGCTGTTACGTACGGCAAAGCGGTCACCTGCGCGGCCGTAGACAAACATGCTGCCACCGGTTGCCCCGTACAGGGCGCAGTTACCGATGATAGCATTATCGGCAGGTTCAAACCGGGCTTCTTTACCGGGTTGGATGATCATCGATCCGCCCGACATGGTTTTGCAAACCGAATCGTTAGCTTCACCGCGCAGCCGGACGTGAACGCCTTCATTCATAAATACCCCGAAACCTTGTCCGGCGCTTCCGGTAAATTCCAGATTGATGTTGCCATTGAATCCGACATCTTCAGACATGCGTCCGTTCTTCTCAAGGCCTTTACGGCGTTTTTGATGAATAAGCTCGGCAATCCGGCCTGAGACGGTTGCAAGTGTCGCCCTGTCGTTGGTGGTAATGGGATAGTTTCCGGAATAATCCGATTCATCAACGACAACCTTTTCGGTTTCCTCCAGAATCTGATTGTTTAGATCACTGATGCCGTCGAAAAACGGATTCAACTGGGTATTGCTGATCGGCATCGGATCAACAAGCAAATAAGTGAGGTCAATATTTCTCTTTTGAATCAAGTCGCTGAATTGCGGGTTCTCTTCGAGCAGGTCAGTACGGCCAACCGCATCGGTAAGAGATTTTAGTCCCACTTTTGCCAGTTCCCGACGAACGTCATCAGCCAGATACTGCATCATTTTCACGACATGATCTTTCTGACCCTTGTACTTTTTCTTGAACTTCGGGTCATGCGTTGCAATACCGGTCGGGCAGGTATTTTTCTCACAGATACGCGCCATCACACAGCCTTCGGCAACAAGCAGGAGCTTTCCAAAGTCGAAACCTTCCGCGCCGAGCATCGCGGCCATAACGATGTCGCGTCCGGTATGCAGACCACCATCGGTACGCAGGTTGACAAATTCACGCAACCCGTTTTCGCAGAGTGTTTTGTGTACTTCAATCAACCCGAATTCCCAGGGCAGGCCGGCGTGTTTCATGGATGTGAGCGTCGCAGCACCGGTACCCCCGTCGGCTCCGGATACCTGAATCACATCCGCACCGGCTTTGGCAACGCCTACGGCAATGGTTCCGATATTTGCCCCCGCGACCAGTTTAACATTGACCTTTAAGCCGGGTTTGACCTGCTTGAGCTCATAGATCAATTGTTTGAGGTCTTCAATACTGTAGATATCATGCAACGGCGGCGGGGATATCAGATCAAAGCCGGGTTCCGAATGTCGAGCTTTGGCAATATCCGGGTTTACTTTAATCCCCATTAACTGACCGCCCTCGCCAGGCTTGGCACCTTGCGCAATTTTGATCTGAGCTTCATCTCCCGTAACAAGGTATTCAGCGGTTACGCCAAACCGAGCCGAAGCGACCTGCTTAGTTGTCGCTGAAATCCCCTCGGTATAGTAGAAGGGGTTTTCACCACCTTCACCGCTGTTGCTGCGTCCGCCGATTTTCTTCATCGCCTGAAAGATATCTCGCTGGGATTCGGCGCTTATAGCTCCGAACGACATGGCGCCGGAGCCGAAGGTTTTCATAATATCCTCAGAAGACTGGGTCTGATCTTTGTCCAGCGGTTTGTCAGCTGCTTTCAATTGCAGCAGGTGCCGGATATTTACAGGCTCATCAACCTGACCCATTTTCAGATACTCTTCGAACAACTCGGGCTGATCCAAACTTTTTCCAGTGGAGCGAACCAGGTCATGAATCACCTTAGAGCGCTTGTTGGTCATTGAGTGTTTCTCACCCTCTTTGCCCTTGTTATGCTCTTTATACTGGTAAGTGTGGATTGGTTTATCCTCATCTCCCCAATCACGGGCTTGCTCGGTGTGTTCAATGATTTGATCAGCAAGCTGTTCCAGCTCAATCCCGCCCATAGGGCTGAATACTCCGGAAAAATACTTGCGGCTCATTTCTTCACCGATACCGATAGCGGTAAACAACTTCGAGCTTTGATAACTTCGAGCCACCGATATACCCGATTTCGACATGATTTTCAGCAATCCGTTTTCCAGCGCTTTAATCACATTTTGTTCTTTTTCGTCGGGCTCCAGGTTTTTGAGCTTACGGTGTTCCATGAACCGGGCCGTTTCAAGTGCCATATACGGACAAACAGCGGTTGCACCAAATCCGATCAGACAAGCCAGATGATGGGTCGAGCGGACTTCCGCCGAGTCAATGATAACTGAGGTATGCAAGCGTAGTCCCGCTTCATTTAATGCTTCCACTACGGCTCTCAGCATGAGCAAACTGGGAATGGGCGGCTGCTGGAAAGAGCTGTTTCGGTCTGATAAAATCACCAATGAAACGCCATCGCGAACGGCTTCGATAACCTGCTCAGCTGTTTTATCAAGCATGGCCTTTATCCCGACACTGCCATGAGTGCGGTCAAAGATCATATCAAAACTTTGTGAGCGGATTCGGGTGTCGGTTTCTTCGAGGCTGTTCAGGCTCTTCATCTGTCCCAGCGTCAGTACCGGACTTTTGAGCTCAAATCCAATTACAGGCGGGAGCAACTCTTTCGGAGAAAAGATATTCGGGCGTCTTCCCAGGTAGGTGGAAAGGTCGGTTACCATGTGCTCGCGCAGATAATCCAAAGGAGGGTTGGTAACCTGAGCGAAGTGTTGGTAAAAGTAATCAAAAAAATTGCGTGGTTGATCCGACAAAATTGCAGGCCGCGCCGTATCCCCCATCGAACCGATCGGCTCTTTACCGTCTGTAATGATGGGAAACAACATGGTTTCCAGATCTTCCTTGGTATAGGAAAACAGGTGCTTATTGGCACCACTGCGATCCTTCTCAGACACCGGTTGATTTTTCAGAGGTATCAGCCGGTGATCAAACTGGGTGTCGTAATTCTCGCGGGACTCACTCGGATCCCGAAAAAGAACATCACCGTTTTTGAACTCCATAACGACTCCGTTACCGGCTTTAAGGGAGCCTTTGGCTTCAATTTCTTTTTCATTGACTTCGAAAGACCCGGCTTCCGAGCTAACATACAGATGGGAGCTGGTTTTGGCCCATCGGCAGGGGCGGAAACCGTTGCGATCGAGCCGGCCGCCGATGGAGTTACCATCAGAAAACGTAATGAATGCCGGACCGTCCCACGGCTCCATGGCCCGGCTCCAGAATTTGTAAAACGAATTGGATTTTCCGGCAGGCGGCATCATGATGGAGAGAATATCCTCCATGTAGGGGATACTGCTTTTATTCATCAGAGCCTCGCACATCTCATTCAGGTTGCCGGAGTCACTGGTGCCTTCATGAGTTAATAATTCATCTTTAGGCACACCCGCATTTTTCTCTCTGGAAAGTGCCCAGGAACGGTTCCCGTTGATGGTGTTGATTTCCCCGTTGTGGCCGGTTAGGCGAAATGGCTGAACCTTATCCCATGAGGTGCGCGTATTGGTGCTGAAGCGCCGGTGGAAAAGGGTGAACCGGGTTTTGAACTCCGGATTTTGCAGATCCAGGTAAAACCGGTCCAGTTTGTCCGATTGCGTAAGAGCTTTATAGACGATGGTTCGGGCAGAAAGTGAGGCAAAGAAGAATTCTTTGATAATGCCCTGCTCTTTTTCCTTAGTCCTTACGGTTTGTTTAGCGTGATATAATAGTTTTTGAAACGCATCATCCGTACGGCAGTGGTCAGGCCGTTTGATAAAAGCATGCAGGATATAGGGCATCGATTCACGTGCATCACGCCCCAATATTTCCGTGTTTATCGGCACATTCCGGTATTCCAGAACTTCCAGTTTGAAAAAAGCGAAGGTTTCTTCAAAAATGCGAAGCGATTTACGTCTGCGCACGGACTCATGCGGAGTGAAAATCGTAGCCACTGCTACCTCGCCGGGTTCATATCCGAACAAGTTGAACGGAATGTCGGTCATAATTCCGGCTCCGTCACTACTGACCTGATCAGCGCCGCAGGCTCCCCGATGCTCATTGCATCGCAGGGCATGCAAACCCTTTTGAAGATTATCGTGGCTGTACGTGTTTTTGCGGCTGGCAACAAAGCCAACACCACATGCCGAACGTTCGGAATTATAATCTGCTGGAATCATAAGTAAATCTGCTAAAAAGAACGGTTAGAACGATAGATAACAATCGGATTTTGAACCTTGCAAATAGGTAATAAAATCCCGGATTGTCAAAATTTTTTTTGATGTAGATTGTTGATTTTTATGATGAAAGCGCTTTTTTGAAGCGCAGGCCGCAAAAAATTTTTTAATTTTTTTAGAACAGGTGGGCTATAATCAAAGCAATCGATTAAATACCCGGAATTAAGTTAACACCATAACGCAGTAAGCTGCGTTTTCGGCATGGAATGCGTGATTTATCAGTAAGTAATTTTAAATGATAACGGCCAATTATACAGAGGATCGAAAAATCGATCTCAAGAGTCTTACTCCGTCTCAGCTTCAGCAGTATTGCCATGAGCTTGGCCTGCAGCGGTTCCGCGCGGATCAGCTTGCGCAGTGGATGTATCAGAAGCGAACTAATGATTTCGGGGAGATGACCAACCTCTCCAAAGAGTTGCGAGAGCGCCTTGAGCAAAATACCTGCATTCACACCATTGAGCAGGTCTTCCGGGCTGAATCACGTGACGGCACCATTAAATATCTGTATAAACTCCACGACGGTCATCGCGTCGAAGCCGTTTTGATTCCCGACTTCGACGAAGTCGGAAATCCCAAGCGAATGACCGTCTGTATTTCCTCCCAGGTGGGCTGTGTTTTCGGATGCAGCTTCTGCGCTACCGGGAAAATGGGTTTTTTCCGGAACCTGACATGCGGGGAAATTGCAGACCAGGCTATTCATATCAATCATGAAGCCGAAGAGGCGTATGGACGCGGCATCACCAATATCGTTTATATGGGAATGGGCGAGCCGCTTCATAACTATCAGGCGGTGGTTGGTGCCGGCCACATCATCACCTCAAAATTCGGGTTGGGGATGTCTCCAAGGCGGCTGACCATCTCTACGGTGGGCCTGGCTAAGCAAATTCGTCAGTACGGAGATGAGCAGCAGCCGTTCAGTCTGGCGCTCTCACTGCATGCGGCTACGGATGAAAAGCGGGATCAGATCATGCCGATCAACAGTTCGATGAATCTGGAGGATTTGCGCGAAGCCCTGCAGCATTATCACGAGCAGACAGGCAACGGGGTAACCTTCGAGTACCTGCTTTTTGATCATTTCAACGACAACGAAGATGATGCCCGCGAGTTGGCTAAAATATCACGCTGGCTGCCTTCCAAAGTGAATATTATCATGTACAACGATGTGGAGGGTGTGGAGCTGCAACGCGCCAAAGAAGACCGGCTGAACAAATTCATGAAGATGCTCACCGACCAGGGCGTCCTCGTCACCGTCCGCCGAAGCCGGGGGGACGATATCGATGCCGGCTGCGGCCAGCTGGCCATACGGGATAATGAGGAAAAAGGGAAAAGTTTGGCTTAGTGTTTTTTTTGCCACGGATTTGCGCGGATGAACACGGATTATTTTTTTTGGGGGTAACCGCGGATGTACGCAGATTTAAACGGATTTATTTCTATCCACCTGTGGTCATCACGCCGGTAGGCGGAGGCGCTCCCGGAAAAAGTTCGTAGCGCAGCGGAGCACTTTTATCCGGGATCCAGAGTTCCTGGCAACACAATATCCACAAAACACTGCCGGATTTTTCAAAAGCCAACAGGTTTACGGTGAAACAACATCCTCCCGAGTCTCTGATCCAACATCGGTGGCAGTATTGAGCAGGTTAGAGAAAACATCCACATAAAATCCGTGT
>SLJN01000255.1 GCA_007135115.1 Balneolales bacterium | reverse complement strand
GATCAGTCGATCAATGCCAAGTAAGGAGATTTTGGCGGACCCGTTATGATCATTTTGAACAGGATCTTCCTCTTCCAACTGAAGCTCATCCTGCTTACCGAAGAGAGCGCGTTCGGTTTTGGCATAGATCATAGGCGAATACCAGTTGATCACCTCCACCAAACTGCCGACACTGCGCTGATCAGCATCAAGCGCTGAGGCATATTGATCTAAGGCTACTTTATCACTTGCCTGTTGCTTCAGTTCTGCTTTGTGTTCTTCCAACCATTTATCGGACCTATCAATAAATTCACGGATTTCCGCTGTCAGAGGCTCTTCCTTACGATCCTTGAATCGCTGTTCGACCTGATCATGGGTATCGGTCATTTCATCTAAATCTACTCCCATTTCCTCCGCTTTTTCCTGAAGTAGCTCTCCAGAAACCTTAATCAGATTGCGAATACTCTCCCAGAAATCTTCACTGAAACCGGTGTCGGCGGCATTGGCATCTCCCATTTCTTTTTCTAGAGCGAAGACACTGCAATACTGCGTCATGGTACAACGCTCACACCAGCGATCACAATAGTTGTGAATTCCGGAGATAAAGTTCCCCTCATTCTCTTTCATGAAAGCTTTTATCTGTTCTTTATCCATGATGAACTCTGTTTAGTTACTTTTTTCCATGTTGATGATGACTTCAGCCGACCCACCTTTGCCAATCCCTCCTATGGACCAGTTATAGTCGTTGTTATCGGCATGCAGAACGCGGTCTTCGGTTCCTTTTTTCATCAAGGTCAGCGCAATTTCGGTGCCGGGAGGGTAGCGATCTCCCCACTCGTTAATATCCGTGGGATAGAAATAGAAATCGAATCTTAACTTGCCGTCTTCAACCTCCCGGGTAAAATCCTGCTTATACCCCGAATCCCTGATCGGGTTGTCCCCTTCGGCTCCATCAGGAATAGCAAAATGATACCCTTCGCCCTCAAAGCCGGTAGCGTTGGGTCCGTGAAAACCGGTATCGTTTAAACCGCCGCCTATCAACGTATAGGCTTTGCCTTCTTTTTCCTCCGGCAGATGGGTAAACACCAGTCGAACCCAGCTCAGATCTTCTTCGATACCCGATTGACCCGGCGCGTGATTTTTTATGATATGGTCTTCAGGAACCTCATACCCCCAGGCAACAGGTGGAGTAGAAAATAGATTGGTTGACTCTGTATCTGACTCATCTTCATCCGAGCTGTTACAGCTCAAAAGCGCCAATGATCCTATCGGAATGATCAAAAAAATTTTAACGAATGAATAAAAACTCATAAGACCGGTAAATGGAATGGATATATCACGGGATTGATACGGGTTCCCCTGTGATGCGATGCTTCCCGTCGGAAGCAATAACCCGCAAGTATTTGGATCGATCTCTCAACAGCGACCGGAACCCGCGCAGCTCCGTTTCGCTGATACCTGCACCGGCGTGGAAACTGTAGGTAATATCCTCGAAATCAGAAGAGCCGGAAACCTGGAGCACGTAATGAATTGGGTAACTTTCTGTGTCTCGTTCGGCATTCCAGTTAACCTCAAGATGGTCACCATCCCAATCGGTATCGGTTTCCTCAATCTCGTGCGGGGCTACCTTGCCCTGTGTGAGTAGATTTCCTTTATATAGCTGCCGGTCATATTCAAGATCGTAAACGGCAATATGCAGAAACCCTGACTTCAGCTGCTCACGTTCAAATCGCCCGGAATCATCATATTGAAGCTCAAAGGATGTGGATTCGGAATCCATCGTCAGATTTTTTGATGTAAGTACCCGATCCTGCCGGAGCAAACTACCTTGACCCAGTTTGACGGTAACTTCCTCCACTTCGTCAGACTGAAGTTCACCTGAGATCGTAATTGAGCCATCATCAAAATCGACGTCGAATTCTCCGAAGGTTTGATCAGCGGAATGATACACCGGGTTTTCAAACAATTCGCCGCTGAACCCGGATGCCATCCCCAAATCCCTGCGCATCACATATCCGTTAACACCTTCGGTATACCGGGGAAGTTCATTTTTTTCGATGATTTCAGCCGTATGCGCATCGACGGTTGTGTAGACGGTTCTTCCCCCATCCGGCCAGATATCGACGATAGTAAAAACGTGGCGAGGCTCATCCGGGCTCCCGATAACCGGACGGGGTCCGCTGCCCAACGCGCCGGTATTTAACAGGTCAACAGAGCCTCGCTTGCCCGGAAAATAGGCATGGTTGTGCCCGCTGATGTAGGTATGAACATCGTAGGATTCCAATAACTCCAGTAAGTCATCAGGCTTATCTAAAAGCTCCCCGAACCGGTTTCGTCCGACGGCCACCGGGTATAAGGAGAGGTGACCCATCACCATGCGCATCGATGCGTCCTGAGCACGGTCGGATTCCAGCTGATCTTTAACCCATTCCAGGTTTTCTTCCGGGATATTGGCAGAAGTTGCGTCCCACACGATAAAAAAGATGTCGTCAATTTTGAAGCTGTACCAAAACGGGAAGTTTGCCTGATCTACGAAATCGATTCCCCAGTCAAACTGCTCCTGGTTAAAATAGCGTTTCGCTTTATCACGCTCCCTCTGAAAATCAGGATGGGCATTAGAGCCGTCATGATTGCCCATGGCAGGTGCGTAGGGAATATTGTAAGTGCGCAGACTGTCGGCTATATGGCGTTCAAAACCTTCCCACATGGCATCAATTTCTTCATCAGACAACGAGCGATCCTGCCCTGCAACGAGGTCCCCGGCAGTGAGTACCATATCCGGCGCATATCGCGGCAACCATACAACGGTGCTATCAACTTGCCACTGGTAATCGGTAGAACCGAAACTACTGTTGAGGTCACTCATGATAAAAAAACGCACATCTCCTTGCTCCACAGGATCGGGAAGATCATCTTCTGATGGACGCGGTTCATCAAAGGCTGACTGTAATGCCGCACAGGATGTTAATATTAACAGAAGAAAAAGGGTAGCTAATAGCTTCATATTTCGTCATTTAGGTAATTCAGCACGTACCGTCGAAAGATAGCATTTTCTCAACCTTGCACCAGTATATCCAGGCAAGGTTTATCAAAATGAAAAAAGGCAGATATCTGCGGATGAGATACCTGCCTTTGCATTATTTTTAAAAAGAACGATTACCAATTTATTCCCACATACACAGAAGAATAGCCCGTCATGTGCTCCCCCGTGTCGTCGCCGCTTATCATGTTTATGAGGTCGCCGAAATCACCGCGTTCATCATCCCAGTCAATTCTGCTAAACTTAAAACCGGCGGTTACCCCAATTGAAGATTCAAGAAACTGGTGAACCCGGGCTTGTAACAATAAGTCATTTGTAATAGCCCATCCGGTATCAAAGTCATGGTCATTGGATTGTCCCGGCATGCCTGAAGTGTCTTCATCCAAAATTCTAATCATCAAACCCGGACTTCGCACGAACATTGCATCAAGGGTAATTTGTTCGCCAATCAGCGGAACTGCGCTAAGCGGAAGTTTAAAAGAAGCACCGGCACCGGCTCCAAGACTGAAGTTCAACAGATCTTTACTTTCGCGCCCTCTATAGGTTGATTGATAATCTTCTTCAGAAATATCCAGCGAAACGTTCTGGTAGCCTGCATTAAAATGAATCGGAACATATATGCTTAACGGAAGGCGCAAAAAACGTCTCCACAAATAAGCATTTCCTCCAACTTGCCCGTTAATCCGAAATATGGCGCTTTCGGATCCAGTGCCAAAGGTACTTTCACCATAATGTAGCGTCAGATTATTTTTTGGAGATCCAAGCATCAACATGTAGGCTTGATCATTGAAAAAATCTCCGTCTAATGAAAACCGCATGGGCTCGGATAACCCAACCACTAATGAAGAATTACCAAATTCGGCGACTTCCGATTCATCAATAAACTCATCTTCTGAGAGATCTTCGGCTTCTTCAACATCGTTCGTGTCTGTCAATACCCGATTTAAATTCGGTACATTTTCTTTGGGAGCATAATTGCCAAAACCAACCCCACTCCCTTGAAGTCCTTGAGCTCGCGTGCTCCATGATGCTAATAATACAACCATCAAGATTATTAGCGATGATCTTTTAATCATATTTCCCCTGCATTTTGATTGTTTAAGCCACTGCCAGAATTGTTGCCAACCTACACCTTCTATATCCATTGACCAATAGTGGTACACCCTGCGCAGTAGGCGATTACTCCATTGACACTTAAATTTAGCTAACTGTAACTTGAATTTAAAAACTATTTTAGTTCGGTTCCTGCTTATAATTCAGCATCACTTCTTACGTAGTATTGGGAGGTTTTGTAAGGTTCTGGCTTCAATCTTTTTCAATAGCTTATTTTGCTCAATTCGTCTACTTCTGATTGAATTTGCGGAGCTGTACTAAACCCTTACGTATTCTACTTAAGGTATTTTCATTCATACACATTGACAATCAAAACCATGATTCCTTCGCTTCTGAAAGCGTTTCATCACCGCAGACTCTTACGCTATATCCCAATTTTCAGCCTCGGCTTGTTTACAACTCTCCTGGTGATTAACGGTTGTGGCACAACTGAGCAAACAGGTCAATTGAGTGCGTCCGAACATCAGGAAATGGTGGACACCTGGCACAACGAACGGGTGGAAAGTATTCAGGAGCGTGATGGCTGGATGAAGCTGGCTGGACTCTATTGGTTGGATGAAGGGGAAAACACCTTCGGTACGGCTGATAAGAATGACGTGCGATTTCCGGAGGGAACCGTTCCCGAACAGGCCGGCTACTTCATGGTTGAGGGTTCGGAAGTTTCAATTCATCTGAATGAGGATCTTGATATCAAACTTGAGGATGGCTCTGCTTTGGACTCATCTACCATTTTTACCCCGGATGAGGCCAAACGATTGGTTTACGATCGTCTTCTTTGGACGGTCATCCAACGGGAAGACAAAATCGGGATTCGACTTTTTGATGAGGAAAGCCCCTATTACACCAGCTTCACCGGTTTTGACCGATACCCGGTAGATCTCAAGTGGCGGGTTGAAGCGGAATTTGTTCCACATGAAGATCGCAGTAGCATTGCTGTTACCAATATTTTAGGTCAAACCGTCGAGGATGACTCCCCCGGCAAACTGGTTTTCGAGATTGACGGCGAAGAATACTCTCTGGATGTTCTCGATGCGGATGACTCTTTCTTTATACCTTTTGGGGATGAAACCAACAGAGGAGAAACCTACGGTAGCGGCAGATATATTTACACCGACACTCCTGATGATGACGGTAAAGTGATCATTGATTTCAATAAATCCTACAATCCGCCTTGTGCTTACAACCCTTACACCACTTGCCAGCTTCCGCCTGATCAAAACAGACTTTCAATTGCTGTAACCGCAGGTGAAAAAGACTATACCATCCCTGTTGATTAATATAAATCCGCATTTTATCCGCCAAAAAATTCCGCGGTAAAAAAATCTGCCCATGGAAGCGGGTTAGATTCCTCCATTCCGTCGCGGGTAGACAAAGTGCACAAAAAGACATTTTTAACCACGACTTCAGTCGGAATGACACTGGCTAAGCCACTGATTTATAACCACATATAATCCGCGTGCAATCCGTGCAAATCCGCGGCTAAAAAATCTTACTTACAGCTGATCATGATCAATTTCATAAATCACTGATGGCTGATTAATTCTGTATCCGATGATCATAACAGCTATTCCTGTCGTCATGACGGTATAGTTGTTGAGCAAAACCGAACCGTCTTCAAAAACCTCCGGAAGCAACCCGACCTGCATTCCAAGCCCACCTATAGCAACAGCTCCTCCCAGGTATGAAAACAATGGAAATCCCTGACGCTCCTTTATCGCCGCAATATCCGACGTTGGCATAGTGATATTATATTGATCTCCCAGCTCATAAAAATGAGCTTCCTCGCGATCCATAGATCCAAGTAAACCAACCTCCGTTCTACCATCTGTGAACGCAACCGTCACCCGTTCATCTGCAAGATCATGGTTAATCGCATCAAAACTTCGCATGGAAGTGCTATCGTCGATCGTCCTGGACGGAATGCTACAAGCACTAACCGTAATCAACAAGAAACTCAGTGGTAAAATGACTCTCATATTGCCCTCCGGATCTCTTACCGAATTAGGGATTAATATTCGTCTCGGTTTATCGTCTTTCTAAAATCATATATTGAAAACTTTATTTCTCAAAATCAATTTAGCCTGTATTGCGAAACCTGGCATTTTGCAATTCCTCAATCACAAATCTGATAATTTTTGAAGACATCCGAAATCATTGTTATTGGCGGCGGTGCTGCGGGGCTAACCGCCGGAATTTTTGCTGCTGAAAAATCTAAGTCGGTCACCATTCTGGAAAGGGCACGCCAACCAGGGCGAAAAATTCTGATGTCGGGTGGTACCCGGTGTAATGTTTTACCGGTTAGAGCTACCCTCGACGACTATTTTACCGATTCCTCCCGAAATCGTTTGAAGAACATTTTCAAATCCTGGTCGGTACAACAATGCCATTCCTGGTTTGAACAGAGCCTTGGTCTGGAAATGGCTTGTGAGGAAGAAAGTAATAAATGGTTTCCAGTCAGTAATTCCGCCCGGGAAGTTCGCGACCGACTGGTTGCCGCATTCGAAAAAGCCGGCGGTCAGCTGCATTGTAACGCCTCGGTAGAATCTATTCATCACGACGGCGATGCCTGGATTTGTACAACCGCCGATCAACAGACTTATCGTTCTCCCAAACTCATCATCGCCACCGGGGGCTTATCGATTCCCACTACCGGTACAGATGGAACCGGGCATTCTATCATTCAAAGGCTCGGTCATTCCTTGCACCCTACCTTTCCCGCCTTAACTCCATTGAAAGGAAAACATCCCGGCACTGAACCTCTGCCTGGGGTGTCCATGCAAGTCAGCCTGAGTGTGCGAAGTAAATCTAACGGCAAGCATCTATTTACTTCAAACCGAAAAGGTTTTGTCTTCACCCATCAGGGATACAGCGGTCCGGCAGTGTTGGATATTTCTCATTTCATCACCAAAAATTCTGCTATAAAAGATAATGACGTTGAAATACGGGTTAATTGGTTAGATCGTGACGCAGATTGGTGGATGGAGCAGTTTCAGGGTAAACACTCCGTAAAACCTTTGCTACGAAAGTATCTTCCGAAAAGACTGACTGATAACTTACTTGAAGAGGCATCCATCGGGGACAAAAAAACGGCAGAACTCAACAAAAAAGAAAAACAGCATTTACTCAACTTGCTTACCAATTATCCGCTGCCATGCAAAGGCCATTTAGGCTACAGCAAAGCCGAAGTTACCGGAGGGGGCGTTCCGCTTGATGAAATCAACCCTGCAACCATGGAGTCTAAGATATTGCCTGGCCTATATTTGTGCGGGGAAATCCTGGATGTGTTCGGAAGAATAGGGGGATTTAATTTTTATTGGGCCTGGGTCAGTGGTAGACTTGCCGGTCAATCAACTACTGATAATTAACTGTTTATCACAACTCCCCTGTTTATAATATTCTGATAAAATATTACTATTACTTTTTCCAAGCTTCGTACATCAACCATCTTCAAGCCATCTGATTATGCGACTTTCTTCCGGGCCATTGATCATTTTTCTATTCGTGATGATATCCTCAAACATTGCCTTGGCCGACTCAAACAATCATCGTTTTACGATACTTCACACTAACGATGAGCACGGCAGCTTGCTTCCTCACCCGCTTGTTGATTACGCTGATGATGAAGCCGATCCGACACGCGGTGGCTTTGCCCGGTTATCAACCAAAATTGACTCCATTCGGTCGGTGAAATCAGAACAAAACGAATCCGTATTTGTTTTGTCAGGTGGCGATATCATGGGTGGTTTTCCTTTTAGTTTTCTGGT
>SLJN01000081.1 GCA_007135115.1 Balneolales bacterium | reverse complement strand
TAGCCGGCGTATTCCGCATAGCACAAGCCACTATGCACGATCCATGACAGAGCGAATGAAGATATGCACAAAGAGGAAAATCATATTAAAATGAGAGTGGTTCTCCCTGAATTAAACTAACAGAAAGTTCCACTCTCATAAAACTTTACGCTTCAGGTAAAGGTCCTCGGTAGTTTATGGGAGGAGGCTCTTCCTGCTTTCCTTTTAGGTTAATAGTACCATTGGCCTCTTCATATCTTTTGATATTATCATTTAAAGCATTGGCCAATCTTTTGGCATGTTCCGGTGCCAAAACCATTCTTTTTTGAACTTTGGCTTTGGGTACCCCGGGCATCACCGAAACAAAATCAAAAATAAACTCGGAAGAAGAATGCGTAATCATCACAAGATTGGAATATGTTCCACTCGCTTCTTCTTTACTCAATTCAATTTCAAGCTTTTGACTTTTTTTCTGTTTTTCATCCATATAAACTCAGTTTTGTACTTCGTGTTCCGGCTCCTGAGACAGTGCGTGAATCAGGTCTTGCCGTGTTAAAACATTATATTCGCCGTTGCCGAGACTAATTAAGACAGCCGAGTTGTTAGCGTCTAACATTTTGGTTAGCTGATCTACCTGCACATCCGATGGAACGATTGGGAATGGTTCACCCATTACTTCGTTCACTTTCATTTTTTTAGCGCCGGGTTCTTCAAGAAGGATGTTCAGAATTCTGTTCTCATGCAGACTTCCAACTACATTACCCCCCTCCATCACCGGAACCTGAGAGATTTTGTAATCGTTCAACAACGAAATCGCCTCTCCCAGTGTCTGACCTGCCTCAACAGTTACAAGCTTACGGTTTTTATTCGGCTTGATTTTAAGCACATCCTCTGCTTTATACTGAGGAGTATCTTCAAGAAAACCGTTGCTGATCATCCATTCATCATTATAAATCTTAGAGACATAACGCGTTCCCGAGTCGGGCAGCAATACAACCATTAGATCATTTTTACCGAGCTTGGCCTTGCGGGCATATTGCATTGCACCCCAAACGGCAGCCCCGCATGATCCTCCGACAAATAATCCTTCTTTTTTAGCAAGAGCGCGGGTGGTCAGAAATGCTTCTCTATCAGGGCATTGAATTACATCATCGATTACAGAAAAATCAATATTTTTCGGGATGATGTCTTCACCAATACCTTCGGTCAGGTATGGCTCAATCTTAGATTCATCAAATTCGCCGGTGCGAAAATAGCTTTCAAGAACAGAGCCGACAGAATCCACCCCGATGATTTTAATATCCGGATTCTGCTCTTTAAGATATTTTGCTGTACCCGAAATAGTTCCGCCGGTTCCCATGCCCGCAACGAAATGGGTTACCTTCCCTTCGGTCTGTTGCCAAATCTCCGGCCCCGTAGTTTCATAATGAGCCTGGGTATTGCTTAAATTATCGTATTGATTAGGGTAATATGAGTTTGGAATCTCCTCATTTAATCGTTTAGCAACGGAATAATAGCTCCTGGGGTCATCCGCTTCTACATTGGTGGGGCAAATTTTCACCTCCGCACCCAATGAGCGTAGCAGATTCACCTTTTCCATACTCTGTTTATCGGTCGTGGTAAAAATACAATTATAGCCTTTTACAGCTGCCGCCAGAGCCAGGCCCATGCCGGTATTGCCCGATGTCCCCTCAATTATAGTGGACCCCGGCTTGAGCTTGCCTTCTTTTTCAGCGTCTTCTATCATTTTTAAGGCAATACGGTCTTTAACACTCTGGCCGGGATTGAAATACTCAACTTTGGCCAAAAAGGTCGGCTTGAATGTTTCAGTAACCTTGTTCATCTGAACCATCGGCGTATTGCCTATACAATCGAGAATTGATTTATACCACATGACCCATCTATCTTTAGCGCGGTTGTTTTAGTTAGTTTTTTAAAGTTATGTTAACGAAATACCATTTTTCACGATAAATCCTTTCACTGTGCTGATTTCTCAGCTAACGCATTTCACTCAAATAGCTGTTGCCGGAACCAAAGTTCGTTTCAACAAAGATCATTATGCAGCCTGCTGCATAGTTATTTCAGCAAGCTGGATTTTCATGGTAATGGTCGGACTTTTAACAATTAATGGCAATGCCCAAACTCCAGACGAACATGATAAAATTTCGATTCGCCTCTTCGAAAACGAGCCAACCGAATCAATCCGTTTAAAATCGGACTCATCCCCTATTATGGTCAGTGGTGACGGGGTCGATTTAACGCGTCTCGATCCGAGGGAGTCTAATGTTAAAATTTCGATGATTGGCTCTAAAGTTTATCTGGACACAAATGATTCCACCTATTCTAACGAAAAGTTCACCTTGTTAGTGAACGATAATGAATACTTCACGATTGACCACCCCGATCTGCCAACGCGCTATTATCCTGATCAAATATCCATAATGGCAGAAAGCGGACAGCTTAAAATATTAAACACAACCGATTTTGAAGTTTACATCAGTGGTGTAGTAGGTGCTGAAATGAACTTTGATGAACCCGATGCCCTCAAAGCTCAGGCTGTCATTGCACGTACCTATGCCCGATGGCTGCTTAATCAAAATTCTGACTCATCCTACGACATACTTGATCACACTTTGAATCAGGTTTATAAAGGAGTTTTTCCAAACAACCCTGAGTACAAAACTGCCACCCGCCAAACCACCGACCAAATTCTTACTTATGATGATCGCCCCATACTTGCGGCCTATTCGAGCACTTGTGGTGGTATAACCTCATCCAATAAAGGATTCTGGGAAGGACGCGACCTGCCCTATCTCAATAGAGTTGCTGATGGAGGCGCCTGCCAACTCTCCCCTCACTATCAATGGACTTTTGCAGTTAAAAGTGAGAAATTCTTCAGCAAGATCAACGAATATACCGGCGGCAACTGGCAAAGTGTTATAACTGGTGAAAAAGACAGTTCAGGGCGCTGGAAGTCCATGTATGTTCAGACTGCGGACAGTGAAGAGCCGATGAACATTTCGGGGGTATCTTTTCGACAAATTGTAAACGCTGTTTTTGGTTCCTATGCACTCAAGAGCATGCGGTTTACGTTGGAATATCGTGCGAATGAAGTAACTTTCGACGGTAAAGGTATGGGGCACGGCATCGGATTATGCCAATGGGGTGCGAAAGGATTAGCCCGATCCGGATGGAATTATGCTGAAATCCTCAAGTTTTATTACAGTGGTGTAGAATTAACCGATTATCAAAACTTATAAATCAACATCCAATTAATGTTTCTTCCAACACGTAAACCAAAGGACTACGATTGCGGGTTAAATCTCGATCTAATGATTGAGGCTATTCCTCGTATTGAAGACAAAGATGAACGTATCGATTATGCCAAACGAGTGGTTGGGCTGATCAAACAAAGTCACATCAGTTGGGTTGATGAAGAAGGCAACAGTCCGGAAGCGTGGCAGCATTTTTTCGACCTCGCCGATTTTAACCCCGAAGATTACGGAATCTACAACCCCTACACGTCCGGCGATGTAGATGATGCCCGATAACTCAGCTATCTACATCTATTCCACTTTCCAACATTAGTGGGGTGGCATTCAGTATTTTTTGGGTATCATAAATTAGCCTGCCTCACTTCTGAGTTTCCGGAAAGGAAGTAACTCTCCCCTTAAATATTCACAAATAAATTTCTTAGTGAATATTAAAGGCCAAGTCCCCTGAAATAAGGCCGTGCTAAATACCGGACTTAAATTGATCTTTCCCGTAATACTTACCGACGGGTACTAAAAGTCAACAGTATTTAATTCCCTTCACAAGAGAAACCATCCCCGATTGTGAAAAGCCATAGTTAATACCCAACTATCCCGTCTGCCTGAAAAAAGTTATCCGGTTTTTGATACCGGGAAGTTCTTAGACCGCAGGTCATCAAACTCCTCTTTAAGCAGGCCGAAAATATGCTTGTTGTGGAAGCGCTTTTTCTTGAAAGTATGATTTCGCAAAATCCCCTCTTCCTTGAAGCCTGATTTTACCATCAAATGCTTCCACTTTTCATTAAAGTCGAATGCGTACGCATTTACTTTGTGCATGTCGAGATAATCGAAGCAATAAGCCAGGGCTTTGAATAAGGCAGCTTTTCCATATCCTTTCCCACGGTAATCGCGATCACCAATTGAACAATCCAGATCGCACCGCTTATTGTGTGGATCAATATTGTAGATGTCTACAATACCGATCAACTTGGGGTAATCCTCATCGGTATGAATCTCAAACCATTCAAAATTTCGCATGTCATTATTGAGAATGTTATTGATCCGATGCAAAAAGGAATCATAACTCTCAACTTCATGGGGAAGGTCCGAATCATAGTAATTCAGCTCCTCGTCATTATTCCATTCAAAGTGAATTTCAGCATTTTCAACATTGAAGGGTCTCAAAGTAACCATAAAAGGTAGGTTGTTATGTAGATTGGAGATTTAATTTGATCTGTTAACTCCCGCAAATTTCTGAACATCATATAAGATTGTTCATCGAAGCCGTCTGCGGTAAAGCGTTCAATTGAAAACTAAAGATTTTCTATTCCAAAATCGCATTCAATTTAACAGAAAAGGGCTTCCATAATTTATGAAGTCACCACATCAAAAAAATCGGAAATCGAATTAGCCCTTCTGTTGACCATTTACAGATACTTACGTATTTAAAGAGACTGAAAGCTCACATTTCATTTTAAAATAGGATGGTAGTTATGCCTCATGTACAATACATAGTGCGGAGTTCGGTTTTCTCTTTACTTTTATTATTCCTGGTTTCGGCCTGTGGTGGCCCCGATTCTCGTGAAATCATCCAGGAACCTTATGAATCCTATGCCCCCTATAATCGCAGTGAAGCTTCCGGACAAAACGCGGCGGTAGTTTCGGGTCACCCGTTGGCTACCCGTGCCGGACAGGAAGTTTTACGAAATGGCGGAAATGCGGTAGACGCCGCGGTTACGATGGCTGCAATTCTAACGGTAGTTCGACCGCACATGAACGGAGTAGGTGGCGATGCCTTCGGAATTTTTTATGATGATGAAACCGGCGAAGTTACCGCCTTGAACGGAAGCGGCAGATCCGGCGAGCTTGCCTCACCTGACTTTTTTGATGATGCGGGAGAAGACGATATCCCTACAGAAGGTGCCCTTGCCGTTACGGTGCCCGGAGCTGTATCTGCCTGGCATGAAGCACTTCAGACTCATGGCACCATCTCACTTGCCGATGCGCTTCAACCCGCGATTGAATATGCCTCAGAAGGCTTTCCGGTAACCCCCACACTGGTTCGCGATTTTGAAAATGTTACCGAAGAGTTGAATCAGGCCGGGCAGGATATTTACATGCCGGATGGGGAGCAGCTGCGGGAAGGCGAAATTCTCAGAAATCCCGCATTAGCTCAAACCTTGCAAATCCTCGCTGATGAAGGTCCGTCGGCCATGTACGGTGGCTCGATCGGTCAACAAATTGCCGAATTCATCGAAGAGGAAGGTGGCTACCTCCGATCAGATGATTTTGCGGCCCATTCGGTGGATTGGGTGGAACCGCTGCAGACTGACTTCAATGGCATGAACGTCTACGCCTTCCCGCCCAACACTCAGGCCATTGCCCTGCCGATGCAGCTCACGATGACCGAGCATATTGACCTCGAAAACATGGGGCACAATTCGGTGGATTATCTGCATCACCTCATCGAAATCAAAAAACTGGCTTTTGCAGACCGTGACCGCTGGATTGCCGATCCGGAATTCGAAGATGTTCCGGTGGATGAACTATTGGATAATGATTATCTGCAAAACCGGGTTAATGAAATCAGATCCGTAGCTGCCCGGAATGTAAGTCCCGGCTTTGGAGATGAAATCGCCCATAACGTAACCGAAGGTGACGGCGACACTGTATATCTTATGGCAGTGGATGAAGATGGCAATGCCGTGAGCTGGATCCAGAGTATTTTTTCCAGTTTCGGGTCAAAGCTGGTAGAACCGGAGACAGGATTAGTTCTCCAAAACCGAGGGGCTGGTTTTACTCTTGAAGAGGGACATCCCAATCAAATTGAGCCGAACAAACGCCCTTTCCACACCCTGTCCTCGAGTCTTATTACCGATGCTGACGGGAATTTTAAAGCCATCACCGGAACACCCGGAGGTGACGGACAGACTCAATTCAAAGTACAGGTCCTTCACAATCTGTTTACGTTCGACATGCACCCGCAGGAAGCCGTGGAAGCTCCACGATTTCGCAGTTTCGACGGATTGAGTGTTGCTCTCGAAAGCAGAATTGAACCCGCTGTTCGCATGGGTCTGCGCGGCCGTAATCACGAACTCGATATCCGTGAAGGCTGGACGCCAACTTTTGGTGGGATGCAGATCATCATGGCAGATCCGGAAAGCGGTGCCCTCAGAACCGGCGCCGATCCACGCCGTGAAGCTTCTGCTATAGCTTACTGATTTTTTTAAAACCACAGAACACTGAGTATCACGCAGAGAAGTAATGTGAGGCTGTTTGGTTGTTTGATGTTTGTTTGGTGTAACTGCCCTATATTTGATTAGTGTTTTTAAGAAAACTTATAGTATCCTAACCTGATTTTTTTCAAATATTTATAGGCATTTTCTTAGAGCACTAATCAGCAATTTTGAGCCTACTCCAAAAAATACCAAGGCTCAAGACGCCGCGAACCAGCAAACAACCAAACGTTCTCTGCGATCATCGCGAATACCTCTGCATCCTCAGCGGTTCCTGATAACAATCCAGGGGTATCTTTAACAAACCAAACATTCAAACTGCAACAAATGCCCTCAAGCTGGAAGCTGCCCTCCACCCCACCTCACGACTTTACACTCTGCCTGGATATTGACAGTTATTTTGACTTCGAGCATCAGCCTGAGCGCATATTTGAGGAGGGGTTTACCCGAAGTCTTCCCCTTGCATCCGGAGACATACTGGTGACGATCTTATTTAACGGAGAGCCCGATTCACCAGAGTTTTTAATTCGCTCTCAGGAAACACTTAGTGACGAACAGCAGCAGGAGGCCAACCGATACCTTAACCGGATTCTTGGTACGGAAATTGATCTTAACCCGCTTTATGAGCAGGCCTCTGCCGATCCCGTACTTAGTCCGCTTTTCGAGGAGTTTTACGGCTTTAAACGGTTGAGCCGCGCTACCTTTTTCGAAGACGCTGTAAACCGGATTATACGTATGCAGATCAAGCATAAGCCGACGGCCCGCCGTATGGTCCACGATTTCCGCGCCGCTTACTCCACCCGGTTTGATTATAAAGGCTCAATGATCCCGGCCTGGCCCTGGCCCGAAAGAGTAGAAACCGGCGATCCCGAAAAAATGAAGCAATACGGCCTTTCAAAACGTAAAGGTGAATATCTTGTCGAACTCTCCGGCTTGATTACCAGTGGCAAATTGAACGATCATGAACTTGAATCCTACCCGCCCGGCCGTTTTTATGAAACCGCTACCGGAATCCGCGGAATTGGGCCTATTGCTGCTCAGGATCTCATGCTGTTCCGCAACCGGACCGACGCGGTATTTCCCAGCCACTGGCAAAAAGGAATGGAAAAAGGCCTCCGCCGATGGATCATCCTGAGCTATGGTGGTGACCCGGAACACACCACAGAAGACGAATTCCGCGAGATGATCCAAAACTGGAGAGATTATGAAGCGGTAGCAGTCGAATATCTATATGCCCATTACATCATGGCTTACAAACGCCAAAAAGAAGCTACATAGTGTCTGTAAGAAAATGCCAATATCGGCGTTCCGCTCGTCCCAAAAATGCTCATGTACGGGCTGTACACTGCGCTTTTTGGGAGCTTCACGCGCCTTGATCCTGGCGTTTTCTTACGACACTACCATTTTTCTTACAGGCACTACATAGGGCTTGTAATTCAATATTGAATAAC
>SLJN01000008.1 GCA_007135115.1 Balneolales bacterium | reverse complement strand
CGGTTGATCTCCTTCCAATTTTACACCGTAGGTGATGTCAGTTTCATCGGAAAAAAGTGTGTTAAAGCGTAGGTTGCGTTGCTCCAGAGTCTTCAACACCTTCTTGCGAAGTGATATGTTATTAACTTCGGCACGCAAAACGGCTTCATCGTCTTTTTTGATGAACTTTACGGCAAACTCCACCTGGACCGGTTTTCCGTTTTTTCTGTTTAGAAGCGTGCGATAACGGTTTTCGGTATCTTCATTCTTATCGGCAATAAGTTTGCTGAACTCTTTTTCAAGAATTGACCGTTGCTTGAACGGGATGAGATCCCAGATACTCATTTCGGTGATCTCGTCTTTGTCAAAACCACTCAACTCCCGAAAGGCTTTATTGGCAAAAACGATTGAGCCTTCACTGTCAAAGTCGACGAGTGTGCGTTTAGAGCTTTGGTACAGGTCGTCGGTATCTACATCTCTTTCGAGTAAGGATTGCTCGGCTCGTTTACGCTCTGAAATATCATGTTGATAGGACACCCAATGGGTGATGTTTCCATTTTCATCAACTAATGGATGGATATCCCACTGATTAATGAACTCGGACCCATCTTTGCGGTAATTTATAGTCTGACCAAAAAAGGATTTGCCTTCTTTGAGAGACTGCTTCAGCTGATTCAGCACTTCCGGATCCGTCTTGGGACCTTGCAGGATTCGAGGAGTTTTACCAATTACCTCTTCCTTACTATATCCGGTCATGCGCGTAAAGCCGGGATTCACATATACGATACGTGGCCCGGGGCTTTCGATGGATAAATCTGTAATTAGAATAGAGTCATAATCATTACGAATAGCTGACTCGAGTAACGACAGATCGCGCTCATAACCGTCGCGCTCTTCCTTCAGTTCGGTAAAGAGCTCTTTGAGTGTCTCAAAAGATTTATCGTCTTTTGCGCAGGAGCGTAGCTTTTCAATCAATTGGGATTCCGACTTTGCCATAAAAACTTAAATAAAAACATGCATGTTTATAAGCGTAAGAAATGCACCGCTAAAAAGAACAGTACACCTTAACACATAATCAGATCAATTCTCAGGCACATTTCGTTCCGGGAAATTTGAAAAATCTGCTAAATCAGACGTTTTCTTATAGAAAGTTATTTATGCTCTATGGAGAAAACTTCAGGTTTGTTGAATAAACGACGCTAAATCAATCGGGAACTGCGCCGTTTTCGAGGAGCATATAAACTATTTCGGAGTAGCCACCACGAGTGGCGTAGCGATGTGCAGAGCCTCCGTACATATCCTGAGCGTTAACGCTGGCACCGTTGTCGATGAGTATTTCAGCAATTTCAGTGTGGCCGTTTCGTGCCGCTTCAATGATTGGGGTTCGTCGGTGATTATTGCGGGCATTTACTTCAGCGCCATATTGCAAAACTTCCTGGGCGACTTCAGAGTCATTTTGACGAACTGCCTGAAATAATTCAGAATTCAAGTCCGAAACTGCCATGTCAAGATACGGGCTTTCTTCTTCCTCCTCGGCGCTGTCGCCATTAGAACGCCAGAAAAAGATCCGGTCCCAAATGCTTTCATCTTCAGTCACTTCTTCATCCTCATCATCTTCATCATTCTGAACCATGGCAACAGATGCTGGTTCAGAATCTACCAATGCTGCGGCAGTTACAGTATGGAGAGAGGGAACTGTGAAGATCAGTAGCACCACGATAAAAAAGGAGTATAGCTTGTATATATGATCCATCCGAATTAGAAAGCGTGTTGGTGGAAACCGGTAAATAAAGGTTACACTTGTTTATCTGGCAGAATATACCAGCAGGAATTCATTGTATAAAATATTCAATTCTTTGGCAAAGATAAAAAATAAAGCCGGCACTTTGACCGGCTTTATTTTCCGGGAGTGTTTTATTCGCTAAGTGCAAGTTTTGCAATGGTTTGTAATTGCATATTGGATGTTCCCTCGTAAATCTTGCCGATTTTTGCATCGCGATAGAATTTCTCTACCGGATATTCTTTGGTATAGCCGTACCCTCCAAAGAATTCAACGCATGAAGAAGTCACATTTTCAGCTACACTGGAAGCATGCAATTTAGCCATCGCAGCATCCTTCATGAATTTTTCGCCGGCCATTTTTTTGCGGGCGGCATTGTAAACGAGCAGTTTTGCGGTTTCTATTTCAGTATCCAACTGAGCAATTTGAAACTGCACAGCCTGGAAGTCAGCAATGGCTCTGCCGAACTGCTTGCGCTCTTTAAGATATTCCAACGCGTGCTTGAAGGCACCCTCGGCAATTCCGAGCATCTGAGCACCGATACCGATCCGGCCTTCATTTAGCGTTTCCATTGCAACTTTGTACCCTTTTCCGGGTTCACCAAGAATATTGGAAGCCGGTACTTTGCAGTCTTCCAGAATAAGCTCAGTGGTAGAACTTGCCCGGATGCCGAGTTTATCTTCTTTTTTTCCAACCGAAAATCCTTCAAAGTCGCGCTCTACGATGAAAGCGGTGATACCTTTATAGCCCGCCTCCGGATTGATATTGGCAAATACGATGAAAATATCGGCTTCAGCACCATTGGTGATCCAAAGCTTGTTGCCGTTGAGGATATAGTGATCACCGTCTTTTTCGGCTTTGGTTTTCAGTGCGAAGGCGTCACTGCCGGAGCTTTCTTCAGATAGGGCATAAGCGCCGACTTTTTCTTCGGCAAGTTGAGGTAAATACTTTTTCTTTAATTCGTCGTTGGCAAAATTTATAAAAGCGTTGTTAACTAAGGTGTTCTGGACATCCATAAAAACACTCGCTGAAGCGTCAACTTTGGCAATTTCTTCAATAGCCAGCACGGCCATCATAAAATTGCCGCCACCTCCATTATACTCTTCCGGGATTTCTATACCCATCAATCCCTGTTCGAAAAATTGTTTTATTAGTTCAGAATCAAGTTTAGAGTTGTGCTCCATTTCGTCAACTTTAGGAGCTATCATGGATGTAGCAAAGTCAGCAGCGGCCTCCCTTAGCATTTGCTCGTCTTCACTGAACCGGCTAAGGGGTGCAATGCCGGCTTCGGAAAGGGACTCAAGGTTACTCATATCGCTCAATTTTAGATTAGGATTTTAATAGGTTAAATATACGATGAAGCTGTGATTATAGAAAAGCCCTTTCACGTTGAATTTAGCAGGTTTTTAGCCTTTGTTGTCCCGTTTTTGTACCGGGCGGGCATATCATGTTTCTAACAGTCTAATGGCTTTCGGTTTACTCAACGCTATACAGAGGCTTTAATGAGATGCATTGCAAACGAACCTCTATTTCAATTTTAAGAGTTTTGCCGATTGGCTAATAAGATGATCATTGCATCGGTGATGGCTTTAAACAAATCGGAGTCACCTTGTTCATTATCCGGGTGGGTTAATTTGGCCTTTTGACGGTAGGCTGATTTGATTGCTGCAATATCGGCGCCTTCTTTAATGCCGAGCATTTTACAAGCAAGCTGGCGGGCTTCAGCGGTAGGTTGCTGGTTGTCTTGACGAAGCTTTTTGTTTTCTTTCTTTAGTTCTGCTGCTTTTTGCAGTAAACGATCGAGCTTTTCTTGCAGGTTATGATTCAGTTCCTGTGTTTGCCTTAACTGCCGGCGAAGCTCGTCATCGGGAGAAGCGTTGGAGTCATTTATATACTTGAGTAACAGAGCCGTTTTTTCAACGATGTTCTCGTAAAACTCCAGTCGCCGTTCATCGGTGATTGAATCGGCATATTCGACATACTGGAAAATCATCTCCTTGAGCTCGCGAATACCGGGGGAGGCGTTTTCCGCCGAGCCAGCGATACGACATTTAACCTGGCTTTGATAAGATTTCCGGCAGTCGGAAGAACAAAAACGAACACCCACACCACCAGAAAGTGCCGTACCACAAATGATGCAGTATCCCGGAGTATGGGCGTCGATATCAGCCGACATGGTTAGTCTGCTATTAGTTGTGCCTGTTATAAAGAGAGGTAGTGTCTGTAAGAAAACGCAAAGATCAAGGCGCGCGAAGTTCCCAAAAAGCGCAGTGTACAGAGCGTACTTGACCATTTTTGGGATGAATGGAATGCCGATATTGGCGTTTTCTTACAGACACTAGTTCATCCTTACTTTTGCATCACTGATAATTTGGCGGATTTCCTCACGGCTAACCTGATATTTTTCTCCGCAGTAATGGCATACCAGTTCCTGGCCGTCGTCTTTCATATCTTCAAGTTCTTCGAGATTGACCAGTGCTAGCGCGTTTTTGAAACGATCCCGGTTACAGCGGCAGAAAAAGTGAACCGGGTAACGGTCCATTTCTTTTACGACAGCCGGTTTCATGACACTGTGCATCACATCATCAATATATTCGCCCTGTTGATACCGCACCGGTATGGGGAGCATATTACTGACGTTATCTTCGAGTTGAGCTTTCATATTATCATCAGCTCCCGGCATAGCTTGAACAAGAATTCCACCGGCCTCAGTAACCTCACCGTTTTCATCGATCCCAACATCAATGGATATTGCTGATGGCACTTGCTCGGACTGCATCAGGTAATGAGCAATATCTGAGTTGATATCACCTTTGATTAACTCAACGGTTCCAGTAATAGGTTGGGCTTCATTATAAAGGATTTTGGAAAAGCTCATAACCCCCAGCCCGAGACCTTCGCCGATGTTATCGGTTTCATTATAATTCAGTTCGGCTTCAGGATGCAGCGAGTAACCCCGTATTTCACCATTGCTGGTTGCTTCAACCGACAGGTGTCCGACCGGACCGTTGCCCTCCAACCGCATATTAACGCGCTCTTCTCCCTTAAGATTGGATGCCAGAAGCATACCGCCGGTCAGTGACCGGCCAAGTAAAATCGTGTTTAATAGTGACAGATTATGTCTGCGTTTTGCCTCCCGAACCACATCGGTAGATTTAACGACGGCTATACGAATGTAACCATCCTCAGTGATTCCTTTGATGATACGGTCTTTTTGTAAGAATTCCTGCTTGTCGATCATGTCTAAATGCGTGATTATAAAATTCTAAGCGCAGCTAACCTGAGAAGCTTACTGCGCCATTCCAATACGCCATGAGCGTGTAATTATTACATCACCAGGTGTTGATGAACTGAGGTCGATACCTTTCTAACTGCGGCGTGTTATTGCCAGGTCGGCCTCCGTTCCGGAGTTGGCTTAATCCCATCACTGAAAACCATATTAAATCCTCAAAAATCGCAATGAATACAAATAAAAAAAGACGGCCCGTTCTACCGGACCGCCTTTGGTCTACTTAAGGGAAAAGTTTACGGGTTAGGCGTAGTCACTCATCTCCCTTTGCGTAGTTATAGTTATGGACTGCTTGATGCGTAAATTCCTTTAATTTTGGAAATGGCTTTAATTCGGTTTTCAGCCAATTCATTGGAGGCTTCATACGGTGGCATATCGTTTTCAGTTGCGTAATCCATTACCTCCACGATTTTATCATAAATTCTGGAAGCCTGGGTAAGCGCTCGCTCCGCATTATAACCTTCAAGCTCGTTAGCCACGTTGATCAGCCCGCCGGCGTTGATGACATAATCCGGCGCATACATAATTCCGGAGCTGATAAGCTTGCGACCGTGCGTATGCTCATCATCGAGCTGATTATTGGCTGCTCCGGCTACGATATCACACTTGAGCTTGGGAATGGTTTTATCATTGATGATTCCCCCAAGTGCACACGGGCTGAAGATATCCGCATTTACATCATAAATATCATCGGGGTCAACCACCTTTACATCAAAATGGTCGGTTACCTGTTTAATTTTGTCATCGTAAATATCACTTACATAAACTTTAGCACCGGATTCTGTAAGGTGTTTGATTAAATACCAGCTCACATTTCCGGCTCCCTGAACGGCCACTTCTTTTCCGGAAAGATCATCGCTTCCGTACATCTTCTTGGCGCAGGCTTTCATGCCCATGTACGTGCCGTAAGCTGTAACCGGAGAAGGATCACCGCTACCTCCAACAGATTCAGGAATTCCGGTAACATACTGGGTTTCCATGCGGATTTGTTCGATCTCCTTTAATCCGATACTGACATCTTCCGCGGTGATGTACCGACCGGCAAGACCTTCAATGAAACGGCCGTAAGTGCGGAAAAAAGCTTCGGATTTATCTTTACGCGGATCTCCGATGATGACCGCCTTGCCTCCGCCGAGATTCAGCCCGGCTACGGATGCTTTATAAGTCATCCCTTTAGAAAGGCGAAGAACATCTCTCAATGCTTCCTGGTCGGAAGTGTATGGCCACATACGCGTACCACCAAGGGCGGGGCCAAGTGTGGTATCATGAATGCCAATTATGGCCTTAAGGCCGGTATCCTTATCTGAACATACAACAATTTGTTCATGCTCATTACTTTGTAGCTGATCAAACAGCGAAATCGAATGATTTACTTCCTGACCGGTAATCGGTTCCATATTTTAATAGTACTTAAGGTTAAAGTCTCTCAATTTAGGGCAATAAAACTATCCATAGCACCCCGGAAAAGCGCTTCCAATAAGTTAAAAAAAATAGTTCCATTTTGAAAGCACGCTAAGTATACGAGCTTAACAATGTTTAGTGCAACAATAAAATCAGGCGGTTTTTTGCTTGTGTTTCCGATGGTCCCGAATGGAGTAACGGACCAACTCCGAAGGGATACTGCCATTCATCAACGGAATTATAGCCTCTTCTTTTAATTTGATGCGCTTCTTCAGCTGTTTATCGGCGCTGAACAACACCACGTTATAACCGGGGGCTTTGTATTTCAATATGCCCGGAAGATCGGTATACAGCTTATTTAACTCTTGTTGATCAGATAGTCTCTCGCCGTAAGGCGGGTTGGTCACAAGACTTGCCGGCGCTTCGGGGTAATGGAAACGATCATAAGAAGACGGTTTAATCTTAATATTCCGGGATAACCGCGCTTTTTTGATGTTTTTGGAGGCAATGGCTAACGCCTTTTTCGATATATCGGCTCCAAAAATCCAGTCAACATCGGTTCGCACTTTGTGGAATGCCTCATCCCGGATTCGCTTCCAGAGTGCCTGCCTAAAATATGGCCATCTAAAGAGCCCGAATTCTTCATGAATCAAACCGGGCGCTTTGTTCTTGGCTTTGTAAGCTGCTTCAATCAAAAGTGTTCCCGACCCGCACATGGGATCCACAAAAGGCGTTTCAGGGTTCCATTCGGACAGGTCAATGATTCCGGCGGCCAGGACTTCGTTCAAGGGAGCATCACCTCCGCTGACCCTGTAGCCCCGCCGGTTCAGTGACTTACCGGATGCATCCAGGGAGATGGTCGCTTCTCCTTCAGAGCCGATATGCAGATTGAGTAAGATATCCGGATCCTTCGGGCTCACATCCGGCCGCATTCCAAATTTATCCCGGTATTGATCAACAATGGCATCTTTGAGTCGCTGAGACAGGTAGATGTTGTGATTCAGCTTTTCATGGAACGTGACACAGTCAATCGCGAAAGTTTTTTTGAGGGATATAAGTTCGTGCCAGTCTAACGTGCGGCCGAAGTCATAGAGCTCATCCTCGTTTTCAATTTTTTGTGATGTAATGGGTAGAAGTACCCGCAATGCAAGCCGGGAATACATCAGTGTTCGCATCAGGAGGTCTTCATCTCCTTCGAATTCAATAGCTCTATTGAGTTGTGTTATATTTTGAGCCCCAATAGACTGAAGTTCTTTTTCAAGAGGCTCTTCGAGTCCTTTGAAAGTCTTGACGAGGATGCGGTTCTGTGGAATCACGTGATATTCTGTGCGGTCTTAGGGTTGAATTGTATTTAGGTAGAATTCCGGTTAGAAGTCACCGTAAATCAGATAACGAAGGTGAGGAGTCTTTTAACCCATCAGCTAAAGTATACAAAGTACCAGGTAAAATTAATCAACTTTAAGTAACCGGTGGGTAAGGACTTTATTTTCATTGCTATGATAAAAGTTTAACAGGGATCT
>SLJN01000407.1 GCA_007135115.1 Balneolales bacterium | reverse complement strand
TTTAGAGCTTAAATAAATTAGACATTACGCCCCTCTTTATTCCCATAGAGAGGGGTTGGGGTGAGTTTAAAACAAATAAAGCTAATTTATTTAAGCTCGTACTTCCGTTATTTATTAATTTCGACTTGTTTAAGCTCTAAACTTATTCGATTTTTACAGCACTATGGATTTATATAAAGAGTTTCGTTTCGAGGCGGCACATTATCTGCCCAATGTGCCCAAAGATCACAAGTGTTACCGACTGCACGGACACAGCTATCGGGTGCGTGTATACATTTCCGGTCCGGTTGACGAAAAAATCGGTTGGATTATGGATTTCGCGGATGTAAAGGAGAAATTCAGCCCGATTTATCATCAATTGGATCATCATTACCTCAACGAAATCGTCGGACTTGAAAACCCCACCAGTGAAAATCTGGCTGTTTGGATTTGGAATCGGTTGAAACCCGAGCTACCGGAACTCGCCGCCATTGAAGTCATGGAAACCTGTACTTCGGGATGTATTTACCGGGGTGAATAATTTTTCACCCAGACCGTCCCGATAATTTTTGATGCAGTAAGTGATTAATAAATCATATTAAAACCTCTCCTGATCTGGTGGCATTTCGCGGATTTTTCCTTCGGTAACATCTTGAGAAGTTGTAAGTAGTCTACCCATTTCAGGTATCGCCTTTGTGTATCGTATCCGATTTCGGCTAACGCACGTGCCGACCCACTTGCCCTAAATGCCTTCACCCTTAAGCGCATAACCTCATTTCCCACCTTGGTTATTCAATATTTGTCAGAATTATGTTAAATAATGTGAATAAATCATTCACTTAATTGCAGTTTTGGATGATATCCTTTACCATATTTTCCAAATAAACAAAGCATAGAAAAACTTTTTAAAAAGTGACTCAACGCTACTTTACTTTTCCTGCCGCTTTTTTACTTATTGTATTCGGGTTGCACATTTCAAATGATTCATCATGGGCTTCTTCTTCACAAGATGCTACCCTTAGAGTGCTGCTAACTTCCGATGAGGATGGCAATCCGGTAATAGGTGCTACCGTCACCCTCTCCGAGCCGGATGCGGATGAGTTTCTGCACGCCGGCACTACTAATAATGATGGCTTTCTGGAATTATCAGGCATCGAGACGGGTGATTATCAGTTGCAAATCAGCTATATCGGCTATGAGACTTACACCGATGAAATATCACTGACTGCCGATGACTTAAAAGTAGAACGCATCACACTGAAACCCGATCCGGGAGAGTTGGATGAAATTATCATTCAGGAAGAACGACGGGTGACCACCGGTCAGGTAGGCGTACGCAGCATTTCAGGAACAGAAGTTGAGCGCGTCCCAACACCCGGACCGGGGGGAGACCTGGCTTCTTACATTCAAACCTTACCTGGAGTGGTGATGAGTGGTGATCGCGGCGGAGAGTTGCATATACGCGGAGGAACGCCAGCTCAAAATCACGTGAGGGTCGACAACTTGCCCATCACCAAACCATTTCATATCTCAAACTTGTTTTCGGCCTTCCCCGATGAAACCATTCAAAACGTTGATATGTATGCCGGCGGATTCGGGGCAGAATATATGGGGGCAACATCATCAGTCATTGATGTATCCCTCCGCCCGGGGAATATGCGAGAGTACAGGGGAAGTGCCGCATACAGCCCGTATTTGGTTTCCCTCATGGGCGAAGGACCTATTCAGGAAGATCGTCAATCATTAATGGTAATGGGGAGGCATTCGGTTATAGAGCAGTCGGCACCTCACTTGACGGGTGAGGACGTTCCGATAGAGTTTTATGATGTCATGGCTCGCTACTCCCTTCAAACCGACATAATGAATTGCAACGCAACAGGCATGCACACCTCCGACCGCGGTGAAATCAACCCTGACCGCGATATTCAGCTTGCCTGGACGAATACCGTAATCGGAGCTCGCTGCCTCGGTTTTGATGAAATGTTTGATCAACCTTTTGACATCACCCTGGGTTACTCCGGCTTTCAGAATATAGAAGGTACTATGGATGATCCTGAGCGCAGTTCTTCCATCCACCAGGTATTTTTCCAGCTGATTCACGAACACACCTATTTCGGTCTGCCGTTTGACTATCACCTTGGTCTTAACTTCGCAAGTTATTCTGCTGAATTGGGAGAGCGTTTCACCACTTTCGAGAATTTTGATCTTTATCCCATGCTTGTTCAAACCGGTTTGTCAACTGACTTAACTCCCTTTGATGAACTTACCATTCGTCCCAGTATTGGTACCCAGATCACCTCTCAAAATGTTTCGGAACCTAGTTTTGAACCCCGGCTTCGCATCTCCTATCAGCCGGATGGCACATCAAATCAGGAGTTGAGTTTTGCAGTCGGGCGGTACCATCAGTTTGTTTCGGGAATCACCGATGAACGAGATGCCGGTAATGTATTTACCGTCTGGAGCCCCATTGACCGGGGAGATCCGCTACCGGGAGCCACACATTACATTCTCGGATACGAACAGCGTATTGGTCAAAGTTTTCGTGCAAACCTTGAGGGATATTACAAGGACCATCAAAATATACCGGTTTCAAAATGGACTCCGGAAGCGCGTCTATCACTTGAAACAACACTTGCTGAAGGTCACACCTACGGAGTGGATGCACGTGTGGAATATGATCGGTTTCCTTTCTTTTTCTACGTTGGCTATGGTTGGGGAAGAGTAGAATACGAAGCTACTTCAGAGGACCTCGGCGCCTGGATTGAAGAGCCGGTGTTTGGCTATAACCCTGCCCACGATCGTAGACATCAGCTAAATGCCGTAGGCAGTTATAATCTATACGGATACACCTTGAATGTCCGATGGGAATTTGGGTCCGGCAATCCGTATACACAGGTTTACGGATACGACTTATCTCTGACCTTGCCCGATCAACATCCTTTAAGAGATTCCGGCACAGCCATGACACTATACAACGAACCTTATGGTGCCCGCCTGCCATCCTATCACAGCCTGGATATTTCACTTGAACGAACCTTCCAGCTTTCCGCGATAACTTCTTTGGACGCACAGATCGGAACCATCAATGTATATGACAGGAATAACATTTTTTACTATGACCTGAACTCATTACAACGTATAGATCAGACTCCCCTGCTGCCTTATGCATCCATGCAGATAAACTTCAACTAATCATCAACCCATTTGAAAAGAATTTCTCTTTTACCATGAGCTTCACTGTTCGATCTTTACTAAAACGTTATTTACCTGCCATCATCCTGCCGGTTGTAATTATCACTGCCTGCGACAATACGATCGACCCGTTTGATGATAGCGCCGGCATCTATTCCATTTATGGATACCTTGAAATCGGTGAAACCCCGAACTATATCAGAATCAGCGACCTGAACGAACCAATGATTGATAACCCCGAACAGGGGCTTGATGCTGTTGCAACTCTCGAAAATCTGGAATCCGGAGAGCAGCAAACCCTGCCGGATTCGGTCGTTCAGTTTGAAGATATCTACACCTTCAACTTCCGATCAGATCTTGAAATAAAGCCGGAAACAACCTACAGATTAACAGTAGAACGATCAGATGGAGCCCAAAGTGAAACCTACGCCACCACACCGGAAATACCCGAACCCCAGGTTTTTCCCACAGGTGAAAATTGTGAGACCTTTGTAAACGTGATTTTTCCCGGAGTAACCGAACCGATGTTATTCCGGGCATCCGTAGGTTTTGACTATAATGGTGAACGAAGATGGGTCAATCCTGTGCTTCGCCAAACTTCACAGGACGATATTGTGTTGGCATTTACTCCCATCCAAATTCTGGACTTGTATTTTCAGCCGGAAGTGACCGGTCAAAAGGTCTGGTGTCATGAACTGGATAGCGACCAACTCTACGTTCGCTACGATCGCCTCGGCCCCGATTGGTACGGTTCCATAGATGAATCCGATACCCTGGATGTAGTTGACGGCTCCGGCCGATTCGGAGGGCTCTACCGTGATACGTTCTCTTTTGAAATCGATGATGTAGATGTAACGCTATTACCCGGACAATTGTAAAATATTCATCGCTATTTTTCTTTAACTACGTGCTTGGCAAAAACCTTAGCATTCGTATCTTTCGCGCGTGAAACGAATTCCGAATATATTAAGTGCTTCGCGGATAGTTCTCGCGCCTCTGTTTGTGTTCATGTATGTTCAGGATGAATTAATCTGGTCATCCCTGAGCATTGCTATATTCGCAATTGCGGCTGTGACGGACTATTTCGACGGTTACATAGCCCGCAATTATAATGCAGGGTCGAAATCCGGTGTATTCCTGGACCCCCTTGCCGACAAATTTCTCACCTTCGCCGGTTTTATCTGTCTGCCGTTTGTATCATCAGAACAATTCCCCTGGTGGGCGATCATTCTGATTTTCCTGAGGGATATTTTTGTGACCGGCCTGCGTATGTGGGCTGACCGTAAAGGCATGGGAATGAAAACCCTGTTTTCTGCCAAGGTTAAGACTTTCGCCCAGATGGCTTTTCTCTATGTGGCATTATTGATAGGGGTTTTTGTTCAAGCGGATGTAACCCTTGGTGAGTACAGCCGAATGATTCTGGAAACCGATGTAATGAAATGGCTCCTGTACCTTGTTACCTTTATCACTGTTTATACCGGTCTTGAGTACATTTGGGCGAATAAACAACTATTCCGGAAGTCATCTTGACCACCCGGCAACGCATATCGGTATTCACCGGGAGCTTCTTCGGAATTGGTTTTTTACCCGGAATGCCCGGCACCTGGGGAAGTTTAGCCGCCCTGCCGGTCATCTGGCTGATTTATTCGTTTACCGGACTAATAGGTCTTTCCATCTGCACCCTTTTATTTTGTCTCCTATCGTGGTGGTCTACTCCAGGATTTGAAGAAATTTACGGGGATGACCCCGGCCCGCTCGTCATGGATGAAGCAGCCGGACAGGCACTTTGCTTTCTGCTGCTTTTTGCTTTTTGGCAACCTGATCTATCCTGGCCCCTTTGGGTGGCAGGATTTTTGCTATTCCGTTTTTTTGATATAGTCAAGATTTTAGGCACTGATGCGTTGCAGAATATAGGAGGTAGTGCTGGAGTCCTTCTGGATGACTTGCTCGCTGGCTTCTACGCGCATTTGGTGACAGGATTCCTTATTTTGATTGTTTTTTAATCACCTACGGAAAAAGCGAATATCCTCAAATACTTGCTACAGTATTCACCTGTTCATTTGTGGCAGTTAAATAAATTTAAACAGGTAAGATGATGTGGAAACAAAACGTAACGCCATTTATTCACGATTAATTAAACCTATAAAGACATTTAAAAAGAAGGCTTTACCAAACCTTCTGAAAGAGAATCATTAGATATCGGATACCATTAACATGACTCAGACGCAAACCAATTCATACACCATTATTGATGAGCAGTTCTCCAGGGAACTCGCCCTTAAGCTGTTAGAAATTCAAGCTGTAGTACTCAGACCGAACGAACCCTTCACCTGGACCAGTGGATGGCGTTCTCCCATTTACTGCGACAGCCGCCTCACCATTCTTTATCCTGAGCTTCGGAAACGTATTGCTGATACGATGAGTAACCATATCAAAAAGCATTACAGCGATATTGCCGTGCTTACAGGCACTTCAACAGCAGGTATCCCACACACCGCCTGGATTGCAGACCGGCTTGATTTACCGATGTCTTACGTTCGGGCCAAAGCAAAAGCTCACGGCATGGGTAACCAGATTGAAGGCCGGGTCAGAAAAGGAGAGCACACCGTCGTTATAGAAGATTTAATTTCAACCGGCGGCTCGGCGCTTTCAGTAATAGAGGCTCTTGAATTCATCGGTGCTCATGTTGATGCGCTCATGACGATATTCACCTACGGCTTCAATATTGCTCACCAAAAACTCGATGATGCTGGTGTTACTGTTTACTGCTTAACAGACTACACTACTTTGATCAAGGTCGCTTCCGAGAACGGATATGTGGATCAATCAGACATTGAGCTGCTAAACCAGTGGAGAGAAAGCCCCGATACATGGCCGAAGAAGTAAATCGAAGTGATCATAACAATCATTCTGATGATCAGCATGAGCTAAAAGAATTTTGGGGACTCTCCCGCATGCTAATGCTCGGCATGCTTCACCGTTTTCAATATAACTTCCAACGATATCATCCCGAGGGTGGGCAATCGTCTACCGAGCAGCCCGATCAGTTGATTTCTAAGGTTTTATATCAGGCCTACGCATTCAGAAATAGCATGACTGCCGGGGAGGATAATTCTCTTACAACTCGCGGAAGTCTTCTCGTGATCGGCCAGAAAATTCACAATTTGCTGTATCGGTTGCACCACGATTTGTTGGAACATGACATTTCCGGGGTTGCCGAAACCATCCCCGCCATAGACCGGCAACTCGATTTTTGGAACCCCGACCGAAAAAGCCCCCTCTTTCTGGAAGCTTCGCCGGAGGCCATTGATGAATACATCGAAGAGCTATACACTCTCTACAACCGGTTCGACGATTAACAGCAATGGTATGGTTTGGGGAACCACAGAGAACACAGGGGGCACTGAGTGTAGGTTTATAGAAACTGGTAAAACTTCGAAAAGCAGGGTTTCATAGCTATCTATACCTGAGTCTCTTCTAAAAGTTGGAGGATATAATTAAATAACCGGCTTCATACGATTTGGTTTTTAAAATCCTGTCCGTTCACACTAAAAATCTACCGTTCATTCCTGTAAGATTCCCGGCAACTGACTTAAAGCTTATCATTGTTAATACACCACAAACAGCTTTAAGTCATGATGTACACGATAACTTTATGGATTCACATCGCGGCAGGGATAGGCACACTTTTGGGTGCCGCTGGAGCTATACTAACCAAGATTTTTTCATACCCTCATCAATGGCATGTTTATAGTGGACGGCTCTTTTATTACGGAATGGTTGTAGTATTTATCACTTCTTTAATAATGACTTCCATCCGCCCCAATATTTTCCTGTTTCTGATCTCCATCTTCAGCTTCTATCTCGCCTTCACAGGCTGGCGTTCTGCTGTTAACCGCTTTGGTATTGCCGGGTTTCAGGACTATATTTCACTGACCATCATGGGAATTGCCGGATTAGGAATGCTGATTACCGGAATAAATTATCTAATTCATCAAAACGATCAGGGAGTTACCCTTTTGATATTTGGACTTATCGGAATATCGCTCTCAGGATCGCAGACCCTTGCATATCGAAAAAAACTAACCGGAGTCTCTCGTATTAATGATCACATTCGTCATATGATGGCCGCAACCATAGCCGCTATCACTGCTTTTCTGGTTACGAATTTACAGTCCGACCCCGAGTGGATCGCATGGATTGCCCCAACTATAGTTATGACACCTCTAATTCCATGGTTCATAATAAAAAAGGAAATCCGCAACTAAAACACCGTGAAGTGCTCTATTAAATAATTCAAGTTTTTGATCCACCGTCTCTCCCTCGTTTGTGCAGCATGTGGTAGTTGGAAAGTATTAATTGAGTATGATAACCGTTATTATGCAATCGGAAACAAAATTTTAAGGAACATATGAAAACCAAAGAACTAATCGCTGAAATATCCGATCTGCCCGTTGAAGAGCGGGCGAGAATTGCGGATCAGATTTTGAAGACCTTAAATGCTCCGGATCCCAATATTGAATCAGCGTGGATTCAGAAAGTAGAAGAGCGGGTAGAAGAGTACGAGAAGGGCAAGGTGGATCTGGTTCCAGCCCGGGAAGTATTCAAAAGCCTTAGAGATATTACAAAAGAATGATCGTTGTTTTTCACCCTGAAGCCCAAATCGAAGCCCAAAAAGCTACAGCACATTATACAGAGATTCATAGCCAGCTCGGAAGGGATTTCAGAAAAGAGTTGGAGGAAGCAGTTTCAAGAATGGTTCAGACCCCAACCGCATAAAAAAAAAAAAAAAAAGACTATCGA
>SLJN01000040.1 GCA_007135115.1 Balneolales bacterium | reverse complement strand
TACAGGATTTGCGGATCACATTAACCGAAACTTCGGTGGTATGAACTTCAACATCAGGATAATTGGGTTCTACCCAGGTCTTCACCTGCTCGTACATCTCTTTGATCTCATCTTCATTATTGCCGACAATTCCCACATCGGTATATTTCGTAAACTCAAGGTGAGCAGAACTATATCCGGGCAATACCTGATTTACAACATAGTCGGCTATTTCATTTTTTTCCCGTAATGCGCGCTCATCAAAATGAGGGGAAAATTCTACGGAATGGCGCACCGGATCGAACAACCCACCTCCGCTCTCAAAAATGACGGGGCGCCGGATATCAAGATATTGCGCAACGGCTTCAGCATAGGGGTAGGGTCTGCCGGTACACAAAGCGAGATCGGGAATGGAGGAATCTGTTTTACTTTGATGAGATAGTTGCCTGATTTTAGATAAAGGCTCCCACGGCGGAGCGACAAAAGGAAACGTGATGCATCCATCAATGTCTAATACGTAAAGGCGAATCATGAATCTTCGGATTTATAGGAAGGTATAATAAAGGATAAAAATAACAACGCCAGTGCCAGCCCTCCGACAAATTGGTATCGGTTGGTGTAATCTGCCTGTTCTTCGGATATGAATGAGGCTCTTTCATGTCTATTCATCTTGTTGATGAAATCATCCATGCTGTGGGAGGTCCGGGTGATTTCAATGTAGCCACCTCCGGTTTCATCGGCCATTTTTTGCAAACTCTCCGGCTCAAGATAAGTGGTCACCACATTACCGTCGCGATCCCGGAAAACATCCATGGCATCCCCGCTTTCATCATCAAAAACGGGAATGTGGGTTCCATCTTCAGTGCCGATGCCTACGGTGTAAATATAAACTCCCATTTCACGAAGAGCTTCCAGTTCGGCATCGAACCCCGGACCGTGATCTTCACCATCGGAGACGATAAGCAATACTTTAGCAGCTTCGGTATCCCGCTCACCAACTTCCCGAAAGGCTTCTTCAGCCACACCCAGCGGCGCCCGGAAATCGGTGCCATGAACCGGCATTAAGTCGACATCTACCATATCCAAATACATGCGCATGGTAGAGTAATCCTGAGTGAGCGGCGTCTGGACAATAGCCTGTGAAGTGAACGTGATCAACCCAACGCGATCACCGGAGAGCTGGCTGAGCAGGTGATATAATTCAAATTTGCCTTTTTCCAGGCGGTTCGGTCCCACATCTTCGGCCAGCATGCTGCGGGAGAGATCCAACGCAATCATCAAATTAACCCCTTCGCGTTGAACCTCACGGATTTCGGTTCCAACCTGAGGGCCGGCAAGGGCGATAATCAACAAAAAAAGTCCTAATCCCTGTGCTCCGAGTCGAATCCGGTTACCTGTTTTCCAGACCGGACGAACCAGAGCGCGGAATACTTTGTCACTGAAATAGTGGCTACGTTTTTTCAGGTTGTACCTGTTCCATCCCCATAGCGCAATACCAAGTAGTGGAATTAAAAGCAGCAGCCATAAATATTGAGGGTCTGACCAGGTCATTTACTAATGAGTACTATCTGAAGGTCCATCACATTGGTGCCGGTGGGTCCGGTTTTCACCAATGTGTTCATCGCGCTGAAAAACGAGTTGGAGTCGTTGTTGATCAAAAACGACTCCGGCTCAAGTCCCTTGTCGCGTGCTTTTAACGCCGTTTCAGAATCGCATATTGCACCTGCGGCATCGGTGGGACCGTCGACACCGTCGGTTCCGGCGCTCAATATCGAAATGTTGTGTTGTCCCTCCACCGCCAGTCCGAATGCCAACGCCAGTTCCTGATTTCTTCCCCCCACCCCGCTACCGGTCACATTAGGGTAACTTTCTCCGTGGAAGATTAATGCAGCAGGTTTGGCAACCGGGGTATTTCTGGAGAGTACATCTATAGCCTGCCCCGCTATCCACTTGGCAATTTTACGCGTTTCGCCGCTGTAAGAAGGATTATATACTTTAGCATTGTACCCGGATTTTTCAGCAGCTTCTGCCGCTTTATCTGCCGTAATATCAGAAGATGCGATAATTGTACTGTGAATGTTTGCCCGAAATTGGTCCGGTTTTTTGACAGTTTCCGGAATTTCACCGTTACGCCCTTTTTTCAGGTGATTTAACACGCACGAAGGCACCCGCTCCTGAAGCTGATACTTTTTCAGGATAATCAGGGCATCGTTGAATGTCGAAGGGTCTGTGGTCATCGGGCCACTGCCAATATCGTTAAGCGCATTGCCGGGAACATCGGAAATCAGCAGCTGGAGCACATTGCACTCCGGCAGGTGGCGTGCCAGCTTTCCTCCTTTAGCTTCCGATAGATGCCTGCGGATGGCGTTGATTTCATGAATCGTTGCTCCGCTGTTGAGCAAAATCTGAGTCGTTTCTCTGATATCCCTGACCTCAAGATCTCCCGAAGGAATACACGAAAGCGCCGAAGCGCCACCACTGAGCAGAAACAGCACAACATCATCGGGTTGTACTTGTTTCATCATACTCACCAACTCAAGGGAACAGGCGTAGCTGTTAGAATCCGGCAGGGGGTGCGCTGATTCAAAACTTTGGAGAATTTCCAGATCTGTCTCTGTTCCGTACGGCACGATAATCAGACCATCATGAATCCGGTCATTCAATTTCATCTCCACACACCGCGCCATTTTGGCCGATGCTTTACCAATGCCAAACACCCACACGCGCCCTTCTTCCGGCAATTCAATCTGATGCTCTCCGGTTGATAAAACTCCAGCCTCCAAACTGAGCCGGGAATCAACGGCATGCCAGGGATCTACACTTTTAAGTGCTGCATCAAAAAAGTTCCGCGCTTCTTTTTGCTGTCTCTCAAGTTTCTGTTGATATGCTTCCAGTGTTGCCATGATAATGTGTTCAGCCGTAAAACATAACGGCTATGGAATAGAATGCTTTATGCAGGTTAATTTCCGAAGTAGCCGCCGAATTTCAATGTTAGTGATACAACGGGAGCGGATAAATCGCTGCTATCGATTACCGGGAGATCCGTTCCTGCCACTAAACGATATCCAACCCCCAAAGAGGTGCGGAAGTTATTCGTCAAATTCAGGTTAACCTCAGCATTCGGATTCAGCAGAAAAAAACCGCTGCTTCGATCTGAGCCTTCATCCGGAGATGCCGTCACCTGACCTCCACCCGTCGTAAGTGTTGCACTGTAGTTTAGAAGATCATCCGGATTAAAATTGAATCGCATCATAATCCCGCCGTGCCCCATGCTTAAGCGGTAGCTTTCATCCTCATTCTGAAAGCGGTGACTGGTAATCAGCCAATCCGCATCAACGGCGACAATCAACCGCTGATCGGCCATCACGCCGAGCTGCCCCCCTGCATACGCAGCCGGATTGCCGTCAATCATGGACATCTGCAACTTTGGAGCGCCAAAGCTGCTATACACAATATAATCACCAAATATGGCTTGCGACTGCGCTTCACTTTTCACCGGAGCGGCTAAAAGCAATCCGGCAAAACCAATTATTAAAAATATTTTCATGTAGTCGAGAACAAGTTTATTCTTGATAATAATCTTGATTAAATTCCTTGCCAAGTAGGCTGAATATAAGGCACGATAAGTTAAAATAAGACTTCATAATGGAAGAACTTGAGACGATTTTAAAAAATAACCGGCAATGGGCTGACCGGATTGAAAAAGAAAAACCGGATTTTTTCCCAAAACTTGCCAAAGGACAAAAGCCGCGTTACTTGTGGATTGGATGTTCCGACAGCAGAGTCCCATCGAACGTCATCGCAGGTCTTGAACCCGGTGACATGTTTGTGCACCGGAATATTGCCAATGTGGTCAACAACAACGACCTCAATATTTTATCGGTGATGGAATATGCGATCAGGGTGCTAAAAGTCCGATCTGTTTTGGTTTGCGGTCACTACGGATGCGGCGGAGTTAAAGCTGCCATGGAAAATCATCCACATGGCATGGTGGATAACTGGCTACGCCCGATCAAAGAGGTGTATCAGGAAAACCGCAAAGAGGTTGACCGGATTGAAGACGAGGAAAGCCGGATCAACCGGCTTGTGGAGCTCAATGTAAAAAAACAGGTGGAGCGGGTTGCCAATTCTACCATCGTTCAGGATGCGTGGGCCGACGGTCAGCAACTAAGTGTACACGGACTGGTTTACAGCCTGGAAAACGGTCATTTAACGGATTTGAAAATCAGCAAAATTGATCGCAGTGGTACACCAGAAATTTTTCATGTATCCGAGTGAGAAATTTTGAATGACTGACAGGGACAGGTACATCACTGTAAAATGCACATTCGCACTTGATTACCCCTTCTTTTTTTCCTATTTCTCAAGCGTCTCCGGGGAGGCTGATCAACACGGAGTATTTAGGTCTCCTGCTACCGGATTACCCAAAGCATGTAACAACAAGATATGAGTAACTATCTAAAGCGATCCATCGACGTAATTGAGCGGGTTGGTAACCGGCTTCCCGACCCGACTACGCTGTTTGTTATTTTTATAGCCATTGTGATGGTGGTTTCGGCGATCACCTCCGCACTGAATGTGACCGTCACCATCCCCGCCCTTGAGGAAGGTGAAGAAGGTGAAAGAGTTGAAGCCATCAACCTCTTCAGTGCGGATATGATCCAACAGATACTCCGCGATATGCCGGAGACCTTTGCCAACTTCCCGCCATTGGGCCTCGTGCTTGTGGTGATGCTCGGTATTGGCGTTGCGGATAAAACCGGATTGATCGGAACGGCTCTTCGCGCTTTCATTTCGGTCGTGCCAAACTGGTTACTCTCAGCAGCCATCGTATTTGCGGGGCTGATGTCAAGCCTTGCCGTAGACGCCGGTTATGTGGTGTTGGTACCTTTGGGAGCTGTGGTCTTTTACGGAGCAGGTCGACATCCGATTGCCGGGTTGGCGGCGGCATTTGCAGGGGTTTCTGCCGGTTTCAGTTCCAACTTGTTACTGACCAGCCTCGACCCGCTTCTGGCATCTTTTACCACCCCGGCCGCCCAGATTTTCGATCCGGATTATACGGTTGATGTGACTGCTAACTACTACATGATGATTGCCCTGGTGCCCGTATTTACCATCCTGGGGGCACTGGTAACCGAAAAAATTGTTGAGCCAAGACTCGGTACCTACGAACCGGAAGAAGATTTCGAAGTTGATGAAAACAAACCACTGACCAGTGAGGAAAAGCGCGGATTAAAATGGGCCGGTATTTCTGTTCTGTTTTTTGCCGTCGTCGTGGCAGCACTGGTCATTCCAACTGACGGAGTTCTAAGAGCAGAGCCGGGTACTTATGATCTGTTCGTGGAAAGCATTGAGCCGTTTCTGCAAAGTATCGTCGCCCTGATGCTGTTCTTCTTTTTCATCCCCGGTCTCGTATACGGTATTGTGACCCGGCAAATCCGCGATGACAAGCATGTTGCCAAAATGACCTCCGATACGATGGCTGACATGGGAGCCTACATCGTGCTGGCTTTTGTAGCGGCTCACTTTATCGCATTTTTCGACTGGTCGAACCTTGGCGTCATCCTGGCTGTGACCGGATCCGACTTTTTGCAAGCGATTGGCTTCAGCGGAATTCCGTTGATCATCTCTTTTATGATCATCAGTGCGCTGCTCAACTTGTTCATAGGTAGTGCATCCGCAAAATGGGCGATTATGGCACCCGTTTTTGTTCCTATGTTGATGAATATGGGCTACTCACCGGAGCTCACGCAGGCAGTCTACCGTGTAGGCGATTCGTTTACGAATGTACTCACACCGCTGCTGCCCTACTTCCCACTGATCATCATTTTTGCTCAGAAATACAAAAAAGACATCGGTATTGGTACGATCATCGCTACGATGCTGCCGTTTTCGATTGCCTTCGGCATTGCCGGTATGATCATGATTATCATCTGGGTTCTGTTCGGCTTACCACTTGGGCCGGGCGCACCGATGTACTATTAGAGCGCTAGCGAAACCGTATTTTTGAACGATCCCTACGTTATCGGTCAAAAATACGGCGCATAGCCATCAGTTAAATGAATCTGAAAACCCACAAAACTATGTTTCGAAAATCATTCTCGTTTTTAGTCCTGTTGATGCTCCCGCTTTTGCTGATAAAATGCGGGGGTGATCCGGATGTGAGTCAACTCGCTGAAGATGTGCGGGCTGAATATGACCACGCACTGCGCACTCCCGGTTTTACCGAGGGATGGATTCGCCTCACCATTGAACCGGAGCGTGCTTTTGATAACGATGAAGAAAAAGCCCGTGAAATTGCAGAATTTGCCTACGCTAACTGGGAGGGAGAAACTGCCGATGGAGTGGTTATTATTATGGAAACCGCATCCGGGTCGAATGTAACGGATGCGGCTCAGCGTGAGGAGTTTGAATTCCCGGCTGATGATCTTGCTGATTGATGTTTTAACTGCTGATTCGCGCGAATTGAAAACGGATTTTTTTATGAGAATTCTACTTTTTTGCGGCGCCCTTTGTGGCGCCGTTTTTATGTTTCAGGCATGTCAAAATGCGGAAGTTGAGCGGCTTACCGAAGAGAAGGAGGAATCCGACCGGCTTTTGGCGGAGTTGGTTGAAGAACACGAAGAGCTGAAGGCCGAGCATGAAGCTTTGCTTGATGAAACGGAAGCACTTCAACAGCTTAATGATCGCATTGATTTTTTAGCTGAGCAGCTCTCCGGTGTTACGGCAACCATTGAAACCAACCACGGCGAGATGGAACTGGAATTCTATCCAGAGAAGGCACCGATCCATGTTTTCAACTTTGTATCTCGTGCCGAAAGCGGTTATTACGATGGGCTCAAGTTTCACAGGATCATCGAAAATTTTATGATCCAAGCCGGTGACCCCAAAACCAAAGGTGATGACCGCAGCGAATATGGCGGTGGCGGGCCCATTGCCAATATCCCCCACGAGTTTAACGATATCAGTCACCAACCGGGCATACTCTCCATGGCTCGCGTCTCTGATGTAGAAGAAGGCGCCGGCAGTCAGTTTTTTATCATGCACGGCGAAGCCACCCGCCTCGATGGCGAATACACAGCCTTCGGAAATTTAATTTCCGGCACCGAAACGCTAGAGTCAATAGCAACCACCGAAACGTATGGTGAGGACAGCGACTACCAGGATCAACCCAAAGAACACGTGGTGATAGAACAAATTACAGTTTCGAAATAGTGTATTGAGTAACTCGGGAAATAAGGTAATGAAGGATTTAAGCGACCAATGGAGCCCTGTTCCTAATTACCTAATTCGCTCATTTACCTTAATTACATCCTAACAAAAAAGCTAAGCATTCATATTTCTTAAATGTTTGCTAACTTTTCCCGGACGCTCATGAAACCAAAGTCTATTAGCAAAAAACCTTTAGATGGCAAAGCGGTACCTATTCCTCTTACTATTTCTACTCATCACCTTAAGCAAATGTAGTCCTCCAACGGACCGCTACGGGCAGCTCGATGATTTTGACCTTCAGGGTCATCGCGGGGCTATGGGTATGTTTGCGGAAAATACCATCCCGGGGTTTATGATCGCCATAGACCAAGGCGTCAATACCGTGGAATTTGATGTGGTGATCTCTGCGGATGATGAAGTAGTGGTCTCGCATGAGCCGTGGTTTCGTCCGTCAATCTGCTTGAAACCCGACGGCTCCGAAATTTCGGAAGATGAGATTGATGATCATCTGATTTACCAACTCACCTACGATGAGATCAGTCAGTATGATTGTGGCTCAAGACAAAATCCGGAATTTCCCGATCAGCAGAACCGGGCGCAACCCAAGCCTACAATGGCACAGGCCATAATTGCTATGGAGGGCTATATCTCCGATCAAAATCTCGACAAGGTGAATTACAGCATTGAAATCAAATACCAACTGGAATGGGAAAATGAGAAAGTGCCCGATCCTGAAACTTTTGCCCGGTTGGTCTATGAGGAATTATCCGAACTGGATATCCTTGATCGTGTTATCATTCAATCCTTTTCGCCGGCATCCCTGCGTGCTATGAGAAACCTGAATGAAGACATTCGCCAGGCCTTGCTGGTGAGCCGAAACGGAGGTAATGTTGATGAGGATATCAATAATCTGGGTTATACGCCTGAGATCTACTCCCCTCATCATATGTTGGTAAGCTCCGATTTGGTTCGCGAAGCTCAGGAACAAGGTATGACTGTGGTCCCATGGACAGTGAATGACCCCGAAGACATGAGAAATATGCTGGAAATGAATGTAGACGGACTGATAACCGACTACCCCGATCGATTTAATGAGTACATTCGCGAGCTGTTACAAGAATGAGGCGCCTCACCGGTAAACAGCGAACCCTATTAGAAAAGCTAAGCCGACCGACGCAACGCAGAAAGTCCGGCTATTTCTTTGCAGAGGGACGAAGGGCGGTAGAGCAGATTCTTCAAAATGATCACATTCACTGTGAATTCATCTTACTTCCGGAAAAAGAGGCGGAATCCCTGAAGCCGGACTTCGGAACCGATATCAGGATCGGGGAACCGGAACTACTTAAAAAACTATCGGATACACAAAGTTCGCAGCAAATTTTTGCCGTCTGCCGCGAACCTGATCCGGTCACATCAGATGAAATGGTTCATCAACAGGGCCTGATCGTTGCTCTGGATGCCGTACAGGATCCGGGTAATGTGGGAACCATCTATCGAACCGCAGCCTGGTTCGGAGCCGCCGGCTGGATTCACGGGAAAGGCACGGTGGATTTGTATCAACCTAAAGTTGTTCGTTCTACTGCCGGAGCAACAGGGTCGATTCCCGTTTGCAGCGGTGATCTTTCAACCATCTTAATCCAACTCCGGGAAGAAGGCTGGCAGGTTAATTTGCTCGACTCCGGCTCTGATACCTCAGATTTACCCGACTGGAAACCGTCTTCAAAGCAAATAGTTGTGATCTGCAACGAAGGCCACGGTCCATCTGAAAACATTAGCGATCAATTCCGCAAAGTACGCATTCCCGGAGCTGACAACCATCATGTAGAGAGTTTGAATGCCTCGGTTTCAGCAGGAATTGTGATGAACAAATGGTTTGAGCAACAAGTCAGGTAATTAGTTTCAATAAATAATTGAAGATTAAAAATTTCTTAAATTAAACCCGGAAAACCCTTGGCTATGTTGTTGAATTATCATCACATAAAATCCGCGTGAAACTTGTCCGACAATCGGCGGATCCGTGTAAATCCGCGGCTAATAAAATCTGCCAATGGAAGCGGGTTAGATTCCTCCATTCCGTCGCGGGTAGATAAATAGCACAGGCGGGCAGATTAACCCGCGACTCCAGTCGGAATGACGCTGGGGAGGAACGCCGGTAATTATTCAACCAAAATCCGTGTGCATCCGCGTAAATCCGCGGCAAAAAAATCCGTCATCGGTTTCTATTCCACTTTGCGTTGTTATATTGTGATGGCAGAAAGTATTACCAAGCCTTCTGATGTGAACAATCATCGCTCAAACCATAGAGATTTATGCCTACGAAGAAGTCCCGCAAAATTTTTGTTCTTGATACATCCGTAATCCTTCACGATTTCAACGCCCTCTATAATTTTCATGAGCATGATGTCGCCATTCCTATCACGGTTTTAGAAGAGGTTGATCGCTTCAAAAAAGGTAATGAAATGGTCAATTACCATGCGCGGGAGTTTATTCGGGGACTTGATAAAATCTCTCATGATAATTTGATCAACCAATGGATCCCGTTAGATGGAGCCGGACACGGGAAGTTTCGTGTATTAGTGGATGAAAAAACAGACATCGATTCCACCGAGCTGTTCGGATCAAAAAGTGAAGATCACCGGATACTGAACACCGCCCTGGCCCTTAGCCGGTCGGAACCCAAGCGGCGGGTTGTACTAATCACCAAAGACATCAACCTGCGGGTAAAGGCTCGCGCGATGAATCTGGATGCCGAGGATTACGAAACCGATACCATCAAAAACCTCGATCATCTGTATGGCGGAAAATCCGAGCTGCATTTAAAAACAAAAGCCCCGATTGATCAGCTTTTTACGGAAGAGGGGTTAACCCCGGCAGATCTCGAAATAGATACCCCTCCCTGTAATCATTACTTCATCCTGAAACACTCTTCCGCATCGGCTCTGGCTTATTACCATCCCGGAGAGGAAAAAATGGAGCCGGTTGCAAAACGCAAAGCTTACGGTATCACCCCGAAAAATGCCGAGCAGACATTTGCGCTCCATGCCATTATGAATCCGGAAGTGCCTCTTGTAACCATCAGCGGAACCGCCGGAACCGGAAAAACCCTTCTTGCTCTTTCCGCAGCTTTAGAGCAGCGCAGCCTCTACAAACAGATTTTTCTTGCCCGCCCGATTGTACCGCTCAGCAACAAAGATATCGGATTCCTCCCCGGCGATGTTCAGTCGAAAATCAATCCGTACATGCAGCCACTGTGGGACAACCTGAATTTCATCAAAAATCAGTTTGAGCAGTCCGACAAAGAGTACAAAAAAATTGAGGAGCTCATATCAACCGAGAAATTGCTGGTCACGCCGCTGGCCTACATCCGCGGGCGGAGTCTTGCCAATATTCTGTTTATCGTGGATGAGGCTCAAAACCTCACTCCTCATGAAGTCAAAACCATCATCACACGGGCAGGTGATCATACCAAGATTGTTTTCACCGGTGATATTTATCAAATCGACACCCCCTACCTTGATGAGCACAGTAACGGCCTGTCCTATCTGATCGATAAAATGAACAATCACCCCCTGTATGCCCACATTCACCTCGAAAAGGGTGAGCGGTCTGATCTTGCGAATTTGGCATCGGAGCGATTGTGAGCCTGTCTATTTTGAGTTGTTAAGAAAACTCGGAGTGAAATGCGGGTAATTAAGGTAAATGAGTAGATTAAGGTAATTGGGGGTATGGCTTGATTGGGTGCTTGAACTGAGATGGGGAGCTGGTGGAAGCCAAAACGTGACAGGTGTCTTGAAACCTGTCACGTCGTCTCAAGTTCTGCTTTTTCAGTCAGCATTTACGACTGTGGAAGAATAAACAATGTTCCCATCAGCACCTTTGAACCTTGAACCCCTTAAACCTTGAACTGCCTTCAGCACTCCCAAAAGCAGAAAACCAAATTACCTGATTCCCTGAACCCAACAGCCCCGAGAACTACATCTCACGAGCTAATACAACCGTCTCCCGGAAAGTGCGATTGCTGCCGTTTGAGCTGTTGTAGGCTTCAAAAAGTATGATATAAAATCCTACTCGGTTTTCGGTGCCGTCGTCTTTCATGCCGTCCCAGGTAACGGTACCTTCCATTCCGGCCTGTTCACCGTCTGCGAGGGTTCGCACTTTGCGACCGTGGCGATCGTAAATGCGAATCCGCATCAGATAGTCGGATTCTTCAAGTTGCCATGAGATGTTGAGGTTATCATCCCGACCGTCGGCGTTGGGTGCGAAGGGGTCCGGATCAAGCGCTAATCCTTCATCTTCCGGCAAAGCCTCAGGTTCCGAAAAGATGGTGTTTTGATCCAGCGGAGTTCCGCCATCCTGGTTGGTTGTCGTGCTCCAATTGCGGGAATCATTGCTATCACCGGAAGGCCGCTTTCGCTCCAGTGCCCGTCCCCTTACATCGGCAATATTTCGATTGTGCCAGTCCGGGTCGTAACTGACCTGATCAATAACTGTTCGGTTACTGTCGGCAAGATAAACGTCATCACCTGAGGCGGATAAACTCAGGGAAGTTCTGTTTGCACGAATGACATGCCGGTCACTTTCCAATTCAAAAAACCGGGCAAGTCGGGTATCTTCAAAATTGGTACTCTGGTCTCCGTGCATCACCGCGTACCCTTCAGACGGAATCCATTTCGCACTGGTTGAGGTCGGATTGATATCTGAGGTTTCATCATCCTTGTCCGGCTTGTCGTGGATGAAAATGCCTTCCAGCGAAACGGCGTAAGGCTGCTTGTTGTAGAACTCCAAGTACTCACTTTGATCGGGCCGATCCGAATAGCGATCCGATATCGGCTGATACATAATCTCATTAATCACCACGTCGCCTTCATCAATGGGACGTGCGACCGGTTTCTGATCCGACTCCGTGACATTGCCGGCTACATCCCGCAGATGCGTTGCCTCAATATCAATATCCTCATCCTCCGGAAGTGATTCGCCCGGTTCGGAAAGTGTTAACGTGTTGGCATTATGCCGGTCGAACCTTTCAACCTCAAGCTCCTCTCCGGCAAGTTGGAAACGGGTCTCATCGTCGTCCAGACTTATATGTTGATCGAAATAAACCCGCAAGGTGTTGTTCGCCCGCACGCCGGCGAAAATCAACTCGGGCGGGGTTTCATCCGGTTCGAAATTTTTATTTTCAAAACCTGCAGTATGTCCTTCGGAGTTGGTAGCCCAGTTAGCCGGATCGTTTGACGCCGCATTAGGATCGTGCCGTTCCAATGATAACCCCGGTTGATTTCCTCCCCAGGAAGTCGAGTATCGAAGGGAATCGACCCGCGTACCTTCATCATTGCGGATAAAAAAGGCATCCCCGAGACTTGAGAATGAAGGGATTGACGAAACTTCGTGTATATACTCTGCCGTATCATCAACCCAGCTATCGTCCGGTGTGATCACGATATACTCACCCGAGGGGAGTGCAATCGGCAAAGTTTCGCCATCGGGAGCAGAGGTACCGCGCAGCGTAATCGGCGAACCGGTTCCGCGCCCTATCTGCCATTCATCCAGATTAATATCGCGGTCACTTCGGTTGTACAGTTCGACGAACCGGGTAATCTCCCCATCCACCGGACGGTACAAAAATTCATTGATGACCACATCCCGCTCTTCAGCCGGTTCAAATTCCTGATAGCTGAATGTGTGGGTCTGCTCCTCTATTACATTGCCAATAAGGTCTTCGAGATCCCGCAAGGTTAAATCGTATTCCCGGCCGGATTCCAGCGTCGGGTCCACATCCAGAAAAATTTCTTCATTGCGATAGCGAATGTTGGTGATATCAAGGCCGTCGGAAAGTTCAAAATTCTGCAATTCCGTACCGGTCTCTTCTGAAATCGTCCGGTTAAAAATTATTCTGATGCGATCATCCAACACCGCTGTTACGCCGACTACTTCCGGCGCCTGATCAAGCGGTTCTACCTGATTCGGCTCACCCGGGGTACCGAGTGCATCGGCGGGAGAGTCCCCCCAATTATCCTGAATATAAGCCGGGATATCGGTAGACCGGCGCTCCAGTGCTACCTCATCTCCGCCCCAGGCCGGTGTATAGGTTAGCGAATCAATCAGCATACCCTCATCATCACGGATGACCAGATTATCACCACCGGTTTTAAGTGCCGGGAAATTGCTCATATGTACAAAATCCATATCCGGGAAGATATCCAACAGTGATTCATCCGGGCCGAACACCTTATACGATTCCGGCGGTATGATGGTTCTATCTTCGGTGATGGTCCGCCGGGTTCCGGTGTCGTTATTGTAGGTCCAACCGGCAATATCAATGGCTTTATCGCTCGGGTTGTACAGCTCGATGTAACGGCTGTAGTCGTCGGGGGCATCGTACATGAATTCGTTGACAAATACGTCGGACGAGTCGGCCGGCTCGGTCACAAACCAGGTAACTTCCTGCGTCTCTTCCTCGGATGCATTGCCGAACAGGTCCTCGATGCCGCTTGCTGTAACCGAGTAGGTCTGGCCGCTTTCCATATCCCGGTCAATGGCGATACTGACCTGATCCGAAGCTTCTCTGATTTCAAGCTCGCTGATTTCAGGATCTCCGCTACCGCTGATTTCGTAATTATCAGGATCAACTGCGGTTGGTTCCGTAACGGATTTTGAAAATTCGGCGATAAGGGTGTCGGCATAGGGGGCGTTGAGTCTTACAAATTCGGGTGCTTCATCATCGGGCTCTACAAGATTCGGTGCTCCGGGTGTTCCGCCTTCATCAGCCGGCGACTCTTCCCAATTGTCTCTTGATGTAGAAATGGCGGTAGGACTGATCCTTTCCAGTGCAACGCCGTTACCGCCCCAGGTGGACGGGTTATAGCGCAGAGAGTCAGCCCGCGTTCCATCATCGGTAAATAAGCGTATTTCATCTGCAACCGTTGATGTAAAACCCGGATAATTATCCATTTTGATGTAATTGCGCGAACCAAAGGTCTCAAAAAGTGTTGTTGTATCCGGGCTGATTACCACGTATTCATCGGGGCCGAGAACGGTTTCTTCCTCAATAAAAGCCCCTCCGGGATTGGGTGCGTCTGCTCTTCTTCGCAATTCCCAATCGCTGATATCAAGCAGTTTATCGGTATGATTATAAAGTTCAACATACCGGCTCATACCATCCGGCGGACTCCGATACATAAATTCGTTGAGGACTATATCGCCACCTTCAAATTCATCCAGGATTGAAAAATCAAACTCGGCCGGCTGAGGTAGATCCCATCCCTCCACACTCGTGATTTCTGCGATAATTAAAGTGTATTGGCCAGATTCGAGCGGATCATCAAACCGGATAAAGAGTTCATCGTCGGAATCCGGTCGTTCGACTTCACCAGGATTACCCACACCATCGACCTCAAAGTTTTCCGGTTCAACATCCTGCGCTTCTACATCCTGAGTAAACTGAAGACGTAGTTCCTCATCGGAGATCACCTCAAGTTCATCAAGAGTGAATGGGTTGATGATTTCAAAATCAAACTCGGCAGGTTGGGGTAAGGTCCACCCCGATTCAGACGGGATCGCTTCAATGATGAGGGTATATTCACCGGGGTCCAGCGGCTCATAATCCAAAATAGCCACACGGTCATCATCCTCAAATGCAAGTGCTTGCGGCTCGCCTACTCCATCCACTGAAAAATCGGAGGCTTCGGTTTCATCGACATCAACGGCCTCAGAAAACTTGACTTCAATCTCTTCCCTGCTGCGAACTTTTACATCCTCAACGAAAAACGGGTTTTCTACCTCAAATTCAAATTCGGCAGGTTGAGGAAGTCTCCACCCCGATTCAGCCGGAATGCCTTCTATGGTAAGGGTGTAATCGCCAAGATCCAGCGGGTCGTATTCAAGAGCGATCAACTCACCTTCTTCTTCAAAAGCGATTGCTGATGGCTCGCCGACGCCATCCACATTAAAATCCGAAGTTTCTATTTCATCTTCATCAGCCGCTTCGGTCAGTTCAACCTCTATACGCTGATCCGTAACTGCTTCGACAGCAACCACTTCAAACGGGTTTTCTGCATCGAAGTCGAGTTCAGTATCAGGTTCGAGGGTTTGGCCGACTTCACTTTCAATATCGTTTATGGTGACCGTATAATCGCCATCCTCCCATTGTTCACCGATATCCAGCCGGGTTACGTTGTTTTCCGTTAACTCTGCCGATTCGGGGGTTCCGTATTCGGAAATATCAAAATTCTGCTCATCAACCGAAGATTCATCAACCGGAAAGTTGTACGAAATATCCACGGTTTGAGGCCCGGAAACTTCAGCCTGCACCGCTTCAAAATCTTCCGTCGATTCCACGCGAACGTCGTCGAAAAAATAATTCTGGGTCTGCGCGGCTGAATACCTCAAAAAGAAACCGAAATACCGGGACTCGGTATATGTATCATCGGTTACGGTTCCGGAATCTTCTTCAGGCGTGGAACCATATCCTTCGCTCACATGGATTTGCCATTCATCATCTTCATCCCTGGTTACTCGTACTTGATAGTCTTCCCCCGGCTCTATTTCAGTATCGGATGAAAGTATGACGGTATCATTTCCATTGTCGATACGAACCAGGTCAAACCTACCGCTTCCCGTGTGAATGGCATATCCGTTGACCGGACTGCCATCCAACCGGTTCAGGTTTTCATCGTCGGCCATCAAGTAAACATAAACTCTGTTCTGTGTTGAAGTATTGGCACTTTGACGAATAAAAAACTCCCAACTTCCATAAGCCGTTGCTGAAGATGTCCGAATCTGGGTGCGGCTGGGATCCGATTCGGCATCTAATTGCAAAAGGGTGTTGTCGTTTTCCTGCGTGAAGGTAAAATCGTCTAAATCACCGAACCACTCGGGGTTTTGCGATAAATCCTGATCTTCAAAATCATCCTCAAGCGTGACAGTTTGTGCATAAGACATCACCTGAAACCCAAGCAGAAGAAAAGCAATAATTACGTAGCGAAAATTCATAGAAACCGTGTGTTAGGCAAACTTTTACTACAGCAAAATTACAAAATCGATTACTTAAATCAGATACCAGCCAATAAAAAAAGGGTTACTCCGGTACCACCCGGGCAACCCTTAGGACTGTAGAATTTGCGCTTGCACGCAGTTCTAAAAGAACAGATGTGTATGATGTATCCTCTGTTCTTACTACTTAAGAGCAATTAAATCGCTATCCCTTACATCACTTTTTTCATTTTTTAAATGAATTAAGCTTAGATGACAGTTTACCTCCATGACATTTTTAAAAGTGTACTGTTTTTTGGTAATTTGTAGCTATTATGCTTACAACTGCATTTTTTCAGAAAATTAAGCTATCTTTGGCAAAGCTTACGGCATTTGAGAAAAGATGCATTTAATCACTCATGCGGGGAGAAGGAGTTTTGCAAAGCATGTGAACTCGGCCGGGTAAATATTCGTGGGTAAACATCCAATACGGCGTAAGATACAGACCTTACAGATTTGCAGAGTCTCCGATCAATTACAAAATCGTTTGAAACAGGTATGATTTACAGAGCGGGAATTTTTGCTTCGCTATTGCTTTTCCTGGGCTCATGCAGCTCAATATTCGGAGGAGATGATGGTCCGACCACTCTATCCATTGAGCCCAGCCCGATCAATTTTCAATCTTATGAAGGGAGTGGTACGATTCAATTATCTATTCGCAACCCTACCGATATGGTTTTGTTAATTGATACAGTCTATGTCGATAGTCCGGCATTATCTATCAATGGAGAGTCCCGTAAATTATACCCCGACGGACAGTACAGCAATCGAACAACCCGTAATATTTCGTATGATCACGACGCTAATGAGGATGGGGATGACAGAGCTACGCTGACTTTTGAATTAAAAGAAGGAGTCATTAGTGATAACGACACCACTTTTCAGGAATACCGGGATGAACGCATTTCCATTAACCTGCCCGATAAACGTGTAAAAGAGAATCTCTCAGATCACCCCAGCAATAACTATCCGGTTTCTTTTTCTCCCGACGGTAACGAAGTACTTTTTTATTCAGACCGAAGTTCCAGTAAAGATATTTTTATCGCTGATGTCGATAACGGCTCTGTAGATCAGCTCACTGATGACGAATACGATAACATCCCTGTAGCTTTTGGTGAAGACTCAGATTTTATTTTAATGCACTCCAACCGAAATGGCAGTAAAAACATCTATGAGTTGAACCGAAATGGCGATGTTTCGCCTATTCTGGAGACCGACCATGACGATATACCGGTATCCGTCTACGGTGATAATCACCAAATCCTGTTTCAGAGAGATGGAACACAGGCATGGCACTATGATATAGATGAGGATGAAGAAACTGAGCTTGCAGAAGGAGACTTTACTCCGGTGATGTATGTCGAGGATCAGGACTATTTCTTGCTTCATGGCGGAGAGGGGCATGACCTCGCCTATACCTTTGAACCGGACGGAGACACACTTGAACCGCTGACAGAATTCAGCGAAGAAGATACCGTCGATCAATTTATTCCTGTGGATTATCAACCGGATCATCAGCTTATAGTTGCCTATTCGGACCTGAACAGAAACCGTGCGATTTACACTATTTCAGCTAACGGTTCTGATATACAGGAAATCGTATCAAACCCCCGGAATAATTTCCCGGTTTCTTTTACTGACGACGGCGATTATATCCTGTTTAAATCCGACGGAATCTACAACAACCATGTTCATATGGTCAATCGAAGCGGAACCAGCGAAACACAGATTACGACCAGCGATTACAACAATGTTCCGGTTGACGTAGGACCGGATTCCGAAACTATACTCTTCCGGAGCAACCGGGAAGAAATCGAAGATAACCGCTACTATCAGGTATATATCACTGATTTTTAACCGCGGTCACCTTCGATTTTCAATCTAATTATCAGAGCTGATTTACCGCAGCAGGTTCTCAAGCGTTGTTGCCTCATCGGTACGATCATCCCGGTATTTAATAATTACCGGTGTTTGAAGGGCAAGGTTATGATCACGGGCAAATTCATTCCCCGATATTGCTCTTGAACCCGGTACAACTACAGCTCCCTCAGGAATTCGCAACGGGCTTTCCTTACTGGCTTTGTGAATGACTCCTTTAGCAAGATCATAAACCGGAGTTGATTTGGTGAGAATCACCCCGGCGCCCACTACAGCCTCTTTTCCGATCTGAGTACCTTCGTAAATACCGGTATTACCGCCAATCATACAATGCTCTTCCACGATAACCGGCATCGCACCTATAGGTTCAAGAACTCCACCAAGCTGAGCTGATGCACTTAGGTGTACCTTTTGCTCAACCTGAGCGCAGCTGCCGACCAGCGCATGTGAGTCAATCATGGTTCCATCTCCTACAAATGCTCCGGCATTGACATAAGCAGGTGGCATCATGGTTACATTTGATCCTACATAAGCTCCGGTGCGAATTGCCGAACCTCCCGGTACAATACGAATATTTTTTTGCTCTCCTTCAGGCTTCTGAACCGGATAGGTGTGTTTATCAAAAAAGGGTAACGACCCTCCGGGATTAAGCTCCTGATTCTTACCATAGCGAAATCCCAAAAGGATGCCCTGTTTTACCCAGCCATTGACTTTCCAGCCATCGCTATCGGGCTCTGCTGCCCGGATATTCCCGGCTTCCAGCTCCTTGAGAAATGATTTAAATAATTCCGCAAAATGATCCGGCTCCCGCGATGGCGGGTTTTCCGCCAATTCTACTATTTGTTGCTGCAAGTTCATATTTATGTATCACTTTAATAATTCTTAAAAGCCGAAAATACGCAACCTCATGTTATAAATACACATCCTTCACACTTTAAGCCAAACCCCGCTTAGTTTAAACCAAAATTTAATTCAATCTAATAAATTAAATCTTAAAACTGATTGAGCCTCAATACTTTTTAAAATAAATTTGACATAAGTCTTAATCTTATCTATAATTTTTACATAAAGGCCTTTCTTAAATAGTAAAGATCTGATCGTATATTCATAAATACAGCAGGGGGTAACTGTATGAATTCTATAAAAGCACTTGCACAATTTTTTTTCGGGGCAGCACTTTTATGTCAACCGGTAAATGCGCTTCTCGCACAATCTCTCGAAGGAGACAGTTGGGCTGAAATTCAAGAAAACGGTGGAGGTGAAGTAATCGTGGCATTTTATGAAGAAGATGCCTTTGCCTATTATGATGAAGATGGTGAGCCAACCGGAGTTGCGCTGGATATCATCAACAGGTTTTTATCATTCGTAGAATCTAATCACGATGTTGACCTGGATGTGACCTACGAGGCCCACAGCAGCTGGACTGAGTTTTATGATAATGTAGCGGAGTCCAGCGGCGGCGTAATCGGCACCGGAAATGTTACTATAACGGAGGAGCGCAAAGATGAACTTTCCTTCAGTCCGCCTTTTCTGACAAATATTGCTGTTCTGATCACCCATGAATCCGTATCGGATTTAACTTCTTTTGAAAACATTCACGAAGAATTCGGTGAAAAAACGGCAGTACCCTACGAGGGAACGACGCATGAGACTCGAATAAATGAACTGATTGAACAGGGTTGGCAGGACCTGGAAACCGAACCTGTTTCCACTGATCAGGAAGTTGTTGATTTCGTCTCAAATAATCCGCAATCTTTTGGTTATACTGATCTATATAATTACTGGATGGCAGCTGAAGAAGATAACTATCCTATTAAGCGTCATGAGGTAGGAGATCAGACCTCTGAGAACTTTGGATTGATCATGCCACCGGATACCGATTGGGATGATGAATTACAAAGATTCTTTGAAATTGGGTCGGGCTTTCGTGCAACAACTACCTACCGGGATATTCTACAGGAACATCTCGGCAGAGAAGTAAGTCGGTTGTTACAGATGGCTCGCCAATAATGAAGATATGATCGTATCCAAAAACTAAACACGAGTAACTACATGAAAACACTAACACTTGTTATAGGGTTGGTTTTCAGTGCCGTACCGGCTTTTGCCCAATTGACCGGTGACTCATTTGAAGAAGCGCTGGATCAGGGTGAGGCGGAGATTACCGCCAAATATCTTGAAGAAGATGCCTTTGCTTACTACGAGGATGGTGAATTACAAGGTATTCATTACGAAATCTTCAACCGGTTTGTGAGCTGGGCAGAGCAGGAATACGGTATTGATATCACCATAAATTGGGAAGGTGAAGGTGATAGCTTCAGCCGGTTTTACAGCAATGTGAGTGAAGCAAACGGCGGAGTATTCGGGCTGGGAACCGTTACGATCCTGGAAGAACGACGGGAAGAAGTTCAGTTTACTCCTCCATATATCGTAAACATCGCTGTACTCGCGACCAACGAAGCCGTGCCCGAAGTGGAAAACTGGGATGAGGTTGCAGACGAATTTGGTGATTTAACCGGTATCAGCATCCCGGGAACAACACTTGAAACGCGAATGGAATACTTGCGAGATAACTACCTGCCAGACCTGGAGCTTGTAGAAGTAGACTCGCAACATGAGGCTATGGAGCAAATCGACCAAAACCCGGATCAGTTTACTTACGTAGACCTTGCAGTTTACTGGCCATTACAGGATGAGCTGGACCTCCATCGTCACGAGTTCGCTGATGAGCCCGGTGAAGAATTCGGATATATTTTGCCTGTCGACAGCGACTGGCACGAACCCTTCGATCGCTTCTTTACGCTTGGATCAGGTTTCGAAACCACGACATCTTATCGCGAGATTATCATGGAACATCTTGGAGAAGAAGTCCACCAACTCCTGCAACTTGCCCGGCGGGATATGGACTGAGTTCCACCCATTTTAACTTGAATAAAAAAAGCTCCCCGAATCAAATTCAGGGAGCTTTTTTTATTTGATGTAATTCTTTACGGCAAGTAATTCAGCATTAAGGATCGAACAGCCGGCTGCACCGCGTACGGTGTTATGACCTAAGATCATCATGGAAATATCCATGACCGAAGCTTCTCTTATGCGCCCTATCCCAACCTGCATGCCGCCTTCCCTGTAACTGTGTAGGCGAGGCTGCGGAAACCTCGGATCTTCGTAAACCCTTAAAGGCTGCTCAGGAGCTGAGGGCAGATCAAGTTCGGCCAATGGACTTTTCCAGTTACTAATGACCTCTTTCACATGGTCAGCATTTTTAGGTTTGTCCTCAAATGAAGCGGTAACACTCAACAAATGCCCTTCTATTGTTGGAACACGTGTAGCGGTTGATTCAATCGGGATTTTGGCAAAGTCAACTTTACCACCGCCATAGGTTCCGAGGATTTTCAGTGGCTCTTCGCCAATCTTGGGTTCTTCTCCACCGATGTGAGGCATCACATTGGCCGTGATATCCATCCCCGGCACACCGGGATAGCCTCCGCCTGAAATAGCCTGCAAGGTCGTCATTACAATAGACGAAACCCCAAACTCGCGGTGTAGCGGCGCCAGCGCCATCGAAAGTGGAATGCACACACAATTGGGATTGGTGACAATAAACCCGCTTTGATCCTTTGTGAATTTCTGTTGATTAATGAGCTCAATATGATCGCCATTGACTTCAGGTACCAGCAGCGGTACGGTTTCGTCTTGTCTGAAGTTTTTGGCGTTGGAAATCACCGGAACACCGGCTTCCGCAAATTCTTGTTCAATTTCGGTGGCAACCGAAGAATCGAGTCCGGAAAACACAAAATCCACATCTTCCATGACTTCAGGCCGGCAAGGCTGAATCGTCTTCCGCGCGATATCTTCCGGCAGATCTATAGGCTCAATCCATGTTGCCGCATCTTTGTAAGACTTCCCGGCGGAACGCTCGGAAGCACCCAGCTCGGTTATTTTGAACCAGGGATGCCCCTGAAGTAAATGAATAAACTTTTGCCCGACCGCGCCGGTAGCTCCGAGGATACCAACATTATAGGTACGCATGATTTTTCTATAGCTAAATTTTTGAAGTTGCTGCTGCCGGCTTCTTAAGTAGACGAAGTAAATGCATCAATCTGAGTGACTATCCCGGCAGTTTTTCCCGTATGGCCGGGAATATACAAAAAAGCTGAGTTCATCTCAGCAAGCCTCGGCAGAATATCCGGGTCGAAAACACCTTTGGAAATAGTCGGTATTCAGGTTATTCCAATTGCCGGTTTATTTTAAATCCGCGATCAACTCCGAATCCGTCATACTCGCTGTGAAATAATAAAAGCGTAACCGCAATCCCGTAGATCATAATGTTGGCTGCCGTACCAAAATTTTGTTGTAAAAGCATTCCGAAGGCAAGTGAACAAAGCAGTAAACCCACCACAGTCAGAGCCCAACGGGTTTTCCATCCTATCATAAGAAGGATCCCGGCTATGCCTTCTATACCGACGATTATAAAGGCATATATGTAGGCAAACGCCTGAGGCATAAGGGTATCTTCAAAACCTTCGGCCGTCCCGGCGGCAAAACTTTGTAATTCCGGCAGGCGAACAAGACTACGGGTAAACATGTTAATACCAAGCATTAGTCGAAGAATGGCGAAACCGATTTGGCGATCTAAGCTTACTGGGTTTGAACTTGTTGATTGCATGCTACTCCGTTCGATTAAGCTATTTTGTTTTCATCAGTCCCTAAAATAAAGCAACGCAGATATCCTGCAAGTTAAATATCTAAGCTACGATGCACAGATTAACTTTGTGGGAAATTCATATCAAAATCAGGTCAAAGTCGTAAATATTCGAATTTGATACGTATTTGTTTCGAATCTGATACGAGTTTGACATGTGTTTGAAGTGAGCATCGTAAAACCCATTTATTGCACGATATTAACGGCTTTCATCGATGAGCGCCCGGCTCTTCGTTTAAATATGGCGACAAGCCAGTCGCCGAACCTGGCCGGATTTTTTTTATTGAGCACTCTTTGAACGGCACTTGGATGTGTCCGTTCTTGAAGGGATGAAGTGGAAGTCAGCGTTTCAAAAGGGGGAAGTCCTTCACCTGCAGGGTGAACATCTGTCAACTCAAACCATGGGTTCCATACAGCCGCAACATCAGCGGGGCTGCCCATCCACTTAATAGCGCGGGAATGAGGTGTATTTAACCCCACCTCCCCTCTTCTGCGATTCCAGGGGCCAACCTGTCGCCGAGTACGAACTTGGCTGGCAAACAGAGAATAGCTGTTGGGATTTAATAGAACCACAACGATCAATCCGTTGGGTTGAATGGTTTTAAAAAGCCAGGCACCAAGATTCGTAAGGGATGGTATTGTTTGAACTACACCCATTCCCGCATATACGCCATCCACATAATCCTGCCATTTAGGTTGCAGCTCCTTCATCTCAAGCCGGATGCGGTGATAGGGACGAGGTAGCTCCAGATTTTCATTAAAACTGCATATTCGATTCTGCATCCCGTGGGAAACGACCTTATATCGCAACTGCTCAATCATAGATTTATGCGTATCCATTGCCAGCAGCCTGTAGCCGTTTTCAGCAAGTTGTAAGGTATCCCAGCCCGTTCCGCATCCTAAATCGAGAAGTAAATTATCAGACTCGAACCAGCGATCTATATGATCCATAACCTCTGGAGCCAGTAAGTCTGAATACCCGGAGTTATAAAAATGTTTATGATAACGGGGGGCGATCATCTATGCATGCTAAATTCACCAACTTTTTTGCGAAGCCTTGACTTGAATTGGTCTTGCTTACATTTCCCACATAGAGTAATGGAAATGGGTACCATCTTCAACTTTTTGGCAGATATAAAAAAATCCGATACAGCTCTTAACTATATCGGATTTCGGTGACCTGAAATTAAATTTAATTATCAGCGATTACGTCAACCGGGCATTTAGATTAATTTTCACGCCTGTCAGTGCCTTTGACACAGGACACCCTTTTTTGGCATCTTCAGCATGTTTTTGGAAATCCTCTTCACTGATATTCGGAATATTTGCCTTGCAATCCAGCGTGATCGAGTCAATGGAAAATCCATCATCGGTTTTCTTCAAATCAACTTCGGCGTGAGTCTCTACACTTTGCGGACTGTACCCGGCACCGGCCAGACCGGCGGATAAAGCCATAGAAAAACAACCAGCGTTCGCCGCTCCGATTAATTCTTCGGGATTGCTTCCCACCCCGTCTTCGAAGCGTGTATCAAAGGAATACATGCCCTCATAGGCACCGCTTCCGAGTTTCATAGTACCGTTTCCGGTCTTCAGATCTCCGTGCCATACGGCTTCCGCATTACGTTTTGGCATATTACTCAATGTTTGGGTTTAAAATTCGACGTGACTGTCAATAGAATCAGATATGAGAAAAATGCTTACTTCATCGCATTTTTTGCTTTTTCAGTTGCTGCCTCAGCACTTTCTTTGCCTTTTTGCGCTAACTCTTCAGCTTCTTTTCTAAGGGTGTTATACTGATCGTTAACCTTCCCTTTGAACTCTTCAAAATCCTTCTTGAACTCATCGGCATATTTGTCGCCTTTTTTCGAAAGGTTCTTGCGTGTTTTCGTACCCTTATCCGGGGCGAACAACAATCCCACCAACGTTCCGATTGCAGTACCAATGATGATTCCGATCAAAAGTCTCAGGGTATTCATAAACAATCCTCCATTTAGGTTTTTTCAATCCTGAATAGTTTTGTTACTCAGGTCTTTAATAATAGATAAACATGTTACCCCATGGATTTAGTTCATAAAACTTTTGATTCGCAGCCCGGTTTTTGATTGTTCATCAAATTCTGGATTGTGCACGAAAATAATTATTGGGGTAGTTCAAATGCCTGGATCGCCTGAATCAATTGCAGCTT
>SLJN01000394.1 GCA_007135115.1 Balneolales bacterium | reverse complement strand
GCTATTACCCGTGCCGCCAAAGAAAGAGGTTTATCCACGAAAGTCGAGTATGGCGAAGCTGCGTTTTACGGGCCAAAGCTCGATTTCATGGTTAAAGATGCCCTGAACCGCAGTTGGCAACTCGGTACCATCCAGGTCGACTATAATCTCCCGGAACGGTTTGACCTGCAATACGTAGGCAGCGATAATGAGCGACACCGTCCGGTGATGATCCACCGCGCACCATTTGGGTCCATGGAGCGGTTTGTCTCTATTCTTATTGAGCATTTTGCCGGTGACTTCCCGCTGTGGCTTTCTCCGGAACAGCTTGTTGTAATTCCGGTATCCGACGCATACAATGAATATGCCGGTGATTGCGTATCAAAGCTTAGAACTGAAGGTTTCCGTTGCCGTGCCGACTTACGGGGCGAGCAAATCGGAGCAAAAATCAGAGATGCGGAAAATCAAAAAATTCCGTATATGTTAATCGTAGGTGAAAAAGAACAGGATGCCGGTAGCGTAAGTGTACGCCGCCATAAAAAAGGTGATATCGGCAGCTTTAATTTTTCCGAATTTATAACGAATATTAAAGAGGAAGTATCCGGTAAACTTAACCCGGATGCAGAATTGTTAACAAAACACAAGGAGTAAAACTATCCGAAAGAAGCAACATCGCGCCCCGAAGAAAGATGTAAATAAGGAGCGCGTTAATGATGAGATTGATGCCCCGAAAATCAGGGTTATCAAGCCTGATGGCGGGCACGTTGTCACCAATGTAGACGAAGCACTGCAATTAGCCGAATCCTTCGAGTTGGATTTGGTTGAAGTCGCTCCTGATGCTGACCCTCCCGTATGTAAAATTATCGACTTCGGAAAACATACGTTCGAGAAGAAAAAACGGGAGAAAGAAGCCAAAAAGAAGCAGCACAACGTAAGTGTTAAGGAACTGAGATTCCGACCGCATACCGATGACCATGACTATGATTTCAAGCATCGCCATGCCAGGAAGTTCCTTAAAGATGGTGACAAAGTTAAAGCGACTGTTCAATTCCGGGGACGTGATATTATCTATAGCGAACGTGGCGAAGAGTTGCTGAATCGACTTGCGGAAGACTTGAGTGATATTTCAAAGGTGGAAACGCCTGCAACACTTGAAGGTAAGCGCATGTCACTGGTACTCTCCCCTTCTAAAAACAATAAGTAACTTCCCGATTATTAAAGGGGCGTTGCACCAGGACGCCCCTCATTCGGAGATTTTACACTAACAGTCTTATTTACCGGAATTTTGTGAGTTTTTACAAGTTTTCCCAAAATCATCATTTGGTTTAATGAATTCTGTTTATTATTCTGATGGTAGAAATAAAAAAAGCCGTGTGACGGTTCAGGTCACACGACTTTAGGATGATGTTGGAAATGAGATCTATGTGTTGTTAGATCTGTGTGTTGGTTACTGTCGTTGGTTGGAAAGTTCTGATCAAAATCCGGAACTTCGGAAATTGTATTAATACAGTTTTCGAAGTTCCGGCGATAGTACGGTGTTGAATTAGATCATCTCGCCCTTCCTTTACGTAACCGAGGCTTAAAAATTCTACAAAGTTATTTTTTGTAGGATCACGACTTAAGAATAAATGTTACCCTTTTGCCTCAATTACTCTTTTTCAAAGAATCGTCTAAGTAATCTTGTCTAAAATCTAAAGAAATTACTTAGCTGGTATAACTTTTTAAATGCTGATTTATTATGTTACCCTGTCATTAATCAGGAATAAATAAACTATCTCTCATCAGCATCGTTTATGTACACCAAATATACGAATAGACGAGATTAAACAAAAAGTTAAAAAGCGCTTCCATAAAAGATTTTTTGACTATTTTGCCATCATTGATTCATAGGCAATCGATTATAAAGAACAAAATTATTATAAAAGCGCTTCCACAGATTTTGAAAACCTATGGATAACCTTCATTGAAATGCTCGTATCCTATTTGGACCTCTATTCGCTTCAGATTTTCGAAAAACCCCGGAAAAGCTCTTTATCGGGCAAACATGGTTCTAAACCGTCTTTTAAGGCAATCTAACTCTGAAACTTGCGTACTCTGTTTCAGCGCTGGGTTCGAATCCCTATCTTTAGGCAAAATTTTTAACCAAATCCGATTTCCATAGTGAGTGACCAGAAAATAATATTCAGCATGTTGGGGGTGAATAAATATCACAAACCCAACAAACATGTATTAAAAGACATCAACCTTTCTTTTTACTACGGCGCAAAAATTGGTGTTCTTGGATTAAATGGCGCTGGTAAATCCACCCTTCTGCGAATCATTGCAGGTGAAGATTCTGACTTTGAAGGCGAGGTATCGGCCCAAAAAGATGTTGAATACGGTTTACTTCCACAGGAACCTAAACTTGATAATTCCAAAACGGTCAAAGAAATCGTAGAGGAAGGCATTCAGGAAACAGTGGACCTTGTGAAAAAGTATGAAGAGGTAAACGCCAAGTTTGCTGAACCCGATGCCGACTTTGATGCACTCATGGCTGAACAGGCTCGCCTCCAGGAACAGGTAGATGCAAAAGATGCCTGGGATTTAGATTCGAAGCTGGATATGGCCATGCAGGCCCTTCGATGTCCGGAAGGCGACACTCCGGTGGATGTGCTTTCCGGTGGAGAACGCCGCCGTGTTGCACTTTGCCGACTACTCCTCAGAGAGCCTGACGTATTACTTCTGGATGAGCCTACCAACCACCTCGATGCTGAGTCCGTCGCCTGGCTGGAACAACACCTTGCCCGTTATGAAGGCACCATTATAGCCGTTACTCACGATCGTTATTTTCTGGATAACGTTGCCGGTTGGATTCTTGAGTTGGATCGTGGTGAAGGCATCCCATTTCAGGGCAACTACTCTGCATGGCTCGATCAGAAACAAAAACGCCTTGAGGTTGAACAGCAGCAGGAGAAAAAACGTCAGAAAACGCTGCAGCGAGAGCTGGAATGGATTCAAAAAAATCCGAAAGGGCGCCAGACCAAAAACAAAGCCCGTGTAACGGCCTACGAAGACTTGCTCTCCGAAGATCAGGAAAAACAACGGGAGGATCTGGAAATCTACATCCCCCCCGGCCCGAGACTCGGTGATAAGGTTATTACCGCTAATAGTGTCTCAAAAGCCTACGATGATAACCTCCTGTATGAAAACATGGAGTTTGCCATTCCTCCTGGCGCTATTGTCGGAGTAATCGGACCGAATGGTGCCGGTAAAACCACGCTTTTCCGAATGATTACCGGTGAAGAATCTCCCGATGAAGGCAAGGTTGAACTGGGTGATACCGTCAAACTCAGCTATGCCGATCAACGCAGGCCGCTTGATCCCGATAAGACTATTTGGGAAGAAATCTCCGGCGGCGATGATATCATCAAGCTGGGGAAAAAAGAGATTAACTCCCGCGCTTATGTAGGCCGGTTTAACTTTACCGGAAGCGATCAGCAAAAGAAAACCAGCCAGCTTTCCGGCGGGGAGCGAAACCGGGTGCATCTGGCAAAAACGCTGCGCGAAGAAGCCAATGTCCTGCTGCTTGACGAACCCACCAATGACTTGGATGTCAACACCTTGCGAGCACTGGAAGATTCGTTGACACAATTCGCCGGTAGCGCGGTCATTATTTCTCACGATCGCTGGTTTTTAGACCGTATAGCCACGCATATACTTGCTTTTGAAGGCAACAGCCAGACCTACTTTTTTGAAGGCAACTATACCGAGTATGAAGCCAACAGGAAAGAACGCCTCGGCGAGCATTACTACCCTGAGCGCATTCGGTATAAAAAACTGACCCGGTAATTCCACAACGGTTGCATTACCGGAAGTTGCAATCAAATGCTCAATAATCCCGGATTAATAGTGACGTTTAGAAAACAAACGTCCGGTTTATGAAGATTTTCATCATCCTGTTTACTGTTTTCGCTTTTTTAGCTTCTGACGCTAAGGCACTGACCTATAGCGACGATGAGGAGTTTAAAATTGCGAGATTACAATACCGCGGAGGCGGCGACTGGTATACTACACCTACGGCCCTGACAAACCTGATTAACTATGCCAAAGATCATATCCCGCTGGCATTGAGCCCGGAATATGATGATGTTCATATTGGCAGCTCCGACATCCACGATTATCCGTTTCTATATCTGACCGGACACGGAAATATCGATGTTAATACCGCTGAATTGGACAATCTCAGGCAGTACCTTGAAAACGGCGGTTTTCTGTATGTGGATGATGACTACGGCCTGGATGAATTCGTCCGGCCGATTCTAAAAGATATTTTCCCGGATGAAGAGTTTGTTGAATTGCCTCACGATCATCCCATTTACAGCAATGTTTTCGAGTTTCCGGACGGTCGGCCGCCAAAAGTTCATGAGCACGACGGCAAGCCACCACAGGCATTTGGCATTCACCGCGATGGAAGATTAGTGGTCTTGTACACTTATGAATCCAACCCGGCTGACGGCTGGGCTTATGACAAGCACGATAATCCCGAAGAAATCGTAGAAGCAGCACTGCGTTTCGGTGTCAATCTGCTTGTTTATGCTTTCACAAGTGAAAGATAGCCATACAGGTTTAGGGGTTGATCAGATTATTTCAGCACTTACAGTTTATTATTGAGTTGTGTAATTTGGGCTGAGATTCCGTTTAGGGGAAATAAATGATTTTTAAAGATTATATGTTATAGATTGCTTGTATGAAGAATACTAACATCATACCGATAGCTTCCGACCATGCCGGGTACGACGCCAAGGAATTGGTTAAAAAAATTCTTGAAGAGCTCGAGTACACTCCGGTTGATTACGGAACGCATAACGCCAATTCCGTAGACTACCCCGATTTTGCCTCTGAAGTCTCAAATTTAATTAACCGAGGCGACTATGATCAGGGAATATTGATTTGCGGAAGCGGACAAGGCATGTGCATGACGGCTAACAAGTTTGAAAATGTACGTGCAGCTCTGGTATGGAGTGTCGATATTGCAGAACTTTCCCGAGCACACAATAACGCAAATATACTCTGTCTGCCCGGAAGGTTTTTATCCGAAGATGATCTTAAAAGTATTGTTCAAAACTGGCTTGAAGCTGAATTTGAAGGCGGAAGGCACGGGCGACGAGTAGAAAAAATTCACAAAGCAAACGAAAACCAGAAGCAGGACTAATCCCTCAAATGAAAAGACTTAAAGTACAGGATCCTGAAGTATACAGTCTGTTGGAAAAAGAAGCCGACAGGCAGAATAATAACGTAGAACTAATCGCTTCGGAAAACTTTGCCTCAAAGGCGGTTATCGAAGCAATGGGCTCTACGCTCACCAACAAGTATGCCGAAGGCCTCCCTGGTAAGAGATATTACGGTGGCTGTAAATATGTCGATGTTATTGAAAATCTGGCTCGTGACCGTGCCAAAGTTCTTTATAATGCCGATTGGGTTAATGTTCAGCCCCACTCAGGCGCAACGGCCAACGCGGCAGTTTATCTGACTTTCCTGAAACCGGGTGATACCTTTCTCGGTCTGGACTTAGCTCACGGCGGGCACCTCACCCACGGCTCTCCGGTAAACTTCTCCGGCATCAATTATAACGCAAAGTTTTACGGCGTTGATAAGGAAACCGGTCGCCTCGATATGGATAAAATCCGGGATACTGCCAAAGAAGTGAAGCCCAAGATGATTTCCATCGGAGCTTCCGCATATTCCCGCGATTTTGACTACGAAGCATTCCGAAATATTGCCGATGAAGTAGGCGCCTTCCTGTGGATGGATATGGCTCATACGGCCGGCCTTATCGCAACCGGTCTGCTGAACGACCCGCTTCCGTATGCTCACGTCGTAACGACCACAACCCACAAAACGCTTCGCGGCCCTCGTGGTGGTATGATTTTGGTCGGCAAGGACGCAGAAAACACCCTTGGTAAAGTGGCTCCGAAATCAGGTCGAACCAAAAACTGGAGTGAACTCCTCGATACTGCCGTATTTCCGGGTAACCAGGGCGGACCGCTCATGCACGTTATCGCGGCAAAAGCTGTCGCTTTTGGTGAGGCACTTCAGGATGACTTTGCTGACTATCAGAAACAAGTGGTTGAAAATGCCAAAACAATGGCTCACCGCTTCAAAGAACTCGGCTACGATATCGTCAGCGGCGGAACCGACAATCACCTCGTGCTGCTTGACCTGAGAAGCAAAGGCATCACCGGGAAGGATGCTGAGAACGCTCTCGGAAAAGCTGATATCACGGTTAACAAGAACATGGTTCCATTCGACACGGAAAGTCCTTTCGTGACTTCCGGTATTCGTATCGGAACTCCCGCTATGACTACCCGTGGTCTTGGCACCGATGAGTTTGTTCATATTGCAAACCTCATCGATAAGGTGATACAGCAACCTACCAGCGAAACCGTTCAGCACGAAGTAGCAGGTGAAATCAAAACCTTGTGTGAACAGTTTCCGCTATATGACTTTGTAACCGCTTAAACACAAGCGATAAAGTTATTGCACGTTTACAAACCGCGGGGTAGTTTCTACCTCGCGGTTTTTTAATGTCAGTTATAGGTTGAAGTGCCAAAAATTTCGGTATTAGATCTAAGTTTACTGTACCACTTTTACAATCAATCCGTATTTCAAAGAGGCTTTGCGAATAGGTATATCAAAGCTTTTCAACTGAAATAATCTGATCATCTGATTTTCTGAATACGTTCCATGGCAGATGCCCCTACTACAAGAAGAGAAATAATCACCGGTGAACCTCCTCAGGCAGAACCACCCGGAGATCTTACCGGTGAAATGTCATTTCTCGATCATCTTGAAGAGTTTCGCTGGAGAATCATAAAAGGATTGATAGGCGTACTGTTTGGCGTGATTCTCGCTTTTGTCTTCTCCGAGTGGATCATGGAAGTTTTACTCCTCGGACCTGCCAAAGCCGATTTTATTGTATACCAATGGCTTGGCATCGATGCTATTGACCTCGAACTGCAGAATCGTCGGTTGCCCGGCCAGTTTTTCACCTATTGGGGAACCCTGCTGATTGTCGGGATAATAATCGGATCGCCCATTTTATTTTATCAGCTATGGGCTTTCATCGCCCCGGCATTGAATCCTAATGAAAAAAAAGGCACCCGGTTTACCGTATTCAATATCACATTTTTATTCATCCTGGGAATTCTCTTCGGATACCTTGTCTTAACACCCTTCGCACTTCAGTTTTTTAACACTTTCTACATTTCGGATATGGTCCGGAATGATTTTGATATCAATGCCTATTTCTCGTCTATTACACTGTGGACGTTATCATGCGGGGTAATTTTTCAATTGCCGCTAATCAGCCACTTGCTTTCAAAAATCGGGTTGCTTACGCCTCAGATTATGATAGAGTACCGCAAATATGCGATCATCGTCTGCTTTATTCTGGCAGCATTTCTGACTCCGCCAGACCCGGTTTCCCAGTTTCTGATCGCCATCCCGTTGATTATACTCTATCAGATTGGTATTGTGATCAGCCGAATCACCAACCGTCGCCGTGATCGTGAAATTTTCGGTGAAGAGCGGCATTGATCCGGGTTCAACCGATCTTTCAGGTTACTCAAAACTCAGATAAATCTCCTTATTCAACATCGGTTGTAACTATCCGTGCATGTGCAACCATTATTTGTCTGATGCGGATTTAATTCAGAGGCGACGATTTTGTTTTTTAATGCGGATTGTTCTACCATACAAGAGATGTACAACGACAGGGTAATCGATGCGGCGACGACTTTTTTTTGATCAACATCTGGATGTGACGAGCGGCGATGCGCCGGAAGACATTTTAACACATCTTGTTCAGGATAATCAGGTAGCACCTCTTCGCGGGGTGAAGCCCGGCAAGCAACGATCCGGTTTCGGGCTGAAGAAAAGCTCTGAGAGCCAGGTCAAAAAAAGTACGGGCAGCAAAGAAGAGGCGAAGCATCTGGATATCGACCGAGACCCGGATGAACTCTTTGATCAATTCTGCACCTGGACCAAGCGACAGTATGAGCTAAGCCGCAACGGATTCTATAGCGTATACCTTACCTACGGACTGATTTCCGGCAAACGCATGGATCCTCTTCCCGTTCTCTGGATTCCCGTTCAATTACTGCCCCTGCCGGATAGCAACCTGTTTTGCATCATGTATGACGGCGGAGACTACCACTACAATCCGGATATTGACCAGTCCGATCTCTCCATTGATAAAATCCCAGCGCTTCCATCAGCTCTTGAGGATATACATTTCAGCAACTTGTATCATGATATCCGCGAATTACTGATTCCACATCCGAATCTCGATATTTCTGCTGAACTCCAATTGCATTCGGCATCCACCGATTTGATCACCCCTGAAAATACTAAGCCGAAAGTGGGTTTTGGATTCGCAAAAAGAAACACCCCTGCCAAAATCAGCCCGCCGGAGGTCCCTTCTCTGCAATTTCTGGAAGATCCCGGATTTCTTCCGCTCTTGCCGCCTGGCACACTTACCGCCTCAGTAATAACCGCATTTCATCAACAAAATAAGCTACCCGCTTTTGAAGCCACCTCAGCAAAGCAATGTCACGAGACCCTGGTTAACCTGATTGCTTATGACATTCAACAGGATAAGCCTGTAGTGATTGTCAGTGATGATGCGGATCCGTTGGACTCCGTTGAGCAGGAACTGAAGAATTTAGGGTTGAATCAAGCGGTAATCCCCTATTATCGAATAAAAAACCGGCGAAAGTGGATTAATATTCTGCAAGATGGGATCGACGCAGAATGGAGTGATGCCACCAAAAGCACAGGTTCGCATCAACCACCCCAATCTGCAATTGACGATCTGAAAAAGCTTGAAACCGCGCTGACTACCCCTTACGGCAAGATGAACCAATATCCGGGTCAGGTAGCCTCAAGGTTGCGCAATTCCGGAACGCGGCCATTGTTTTCACTACCGCTGGATCAGCCTTCGGCACTGACAGAAAAACAACTTGAGCGCTATCAAGAGTTGCTAAAACAATATTTCTCGATCCGGAAAAATATCGGTAATGAAGAGCAACATCCGTGGAACTGGGTCAATGCGGTAAAGTTAACGGAGGAAGAAGCCGGTAAACTGAGAGAATCATGGGATGAGGTATCCGAAAACCTTAAAAACCTTCAATACTACATCAAAAAGCTGTGCCGGCGAATTGGTATAAGCACTCCGGAAACACCGGCAGACCTTCCACATTTTATTGAGGCTCTGCAAATATTGAAGGACAGTCCTCAGGTTGATTATGCGCAATTTAAAGTAGACTGGAGTTCTCGCCCGGATTCGGTATCCGAACTTTTCTCATTGGTGGCCAAAGGACTGCAACAGGCTGAATCCATTAAAATGTATTTCAATCCCGAAATACTTGAGGAAGACCTTCTTGAAAAGGTTCCCCGGCTGTATGAGAAGAGTCAGAAATTCAGCCGATACCTTAACTGGTCATATCAAAAAGAGATTGAGCAACTGCTCGAATATGGTGTGAGCAACAGAGTTGAAGAAAACGGGATGTTCTGGCATGCTCTGTTTGAGGCTATGGAGTTACAAAAAATCCGTAACCGGCTGGAAGAGTTAAAACCTGAGGGGCAACGGTTGTTCGGCCGGTACTGGCAGGGAATGAGCAGTAATATCGGGCTGCTTGAAGAGCAAATAACCTGGCTTCAATATTATCAGCAAAATCTGGAACATTACCCTGTTTTGGATTCCGAGAACATCAGAATATTTGTAAGTGCCCGGCAGCAGTTTGACTTGCGTGAACTCAAAACCGTCCGCGAGCTTAAATCGCAACTGGACAATCACACCACAAAAATCAACGAGTTACTGCAAGCTGATGAAGAAAATCCTTTAACACAGGGCTACAGCCAAGACTGGCAGACTTTCAAAGAGACTGTTGATGGATATCATGAGCAGTTCGATAAACTGAATGGCTGGTTAGCCTGGAAGCTGATTAATGATATCCCGGAGAGTAAAATCCTGAATTTTTTCCTTGAAAGAGCCGCCAAACAACATGTCAGCAAGCCTGAAGATCTAACGGCCTACTTTGAACAAATCTTCCGATATACGCTGCTCGAAGCGGTTAAATCGGAACGGCCCATTCTTTATGAAGCCTCCGCCGGATTTGTGGAAAGCCGGCTCGAACAAATATGGAAAAACCTTCAGACAACTTTATCCAAAGCTAATGCCCATCTGAAACATTTGCTTAAGGAAAGGCGAAGTAAAACCGTCAATTCCGAAGAGATGAAGCCTGGCCTTGAGTTTCTGCGCCATGAATTACAAAAGTATTCCCGGCATCGCAGTAGTGAGCATACCATCCATCAAACCCAATCGGTGCTGTTCGAGCTATTCCCGGTATGGCTGATTTCCAATGATCAATACGATCAACTTGAACACATCCCTGATGGCCTGATCATTCATCTTGATCCACCGGATAATGCCGACAAACAGGAAAGTGAAACGGATAAAAACCGGCTTCAAATCAACCGGACATACGGGAAAGACAAGTCAGATACGCCATTTCGGGTACCTCATACCGTATCATTCAAGACCGTAGAGGCATCAGAAGTTTCCACCGGACAAAGCAGTGGAGATAGTGTTTCGGAAATACTGCAAAAGCTAAATTCTGACGCCGGGCCTGAGACCCTGTATTATCACCCGGCAGGAAAAAATGCTCAAAAACAGCTCATAACCGAAACTCAACAAGCTTGCGAACGGATTGATGAAGTATTACCTGCTTTGGAAGCGGATACTCTGAAAACTCATAAAAAACCGATTGCAGGTGATGCAGCACCGGTTATTGCTGATGTCAGTGGTATTTCGGCGAAACAAGCTCAAACTCAAATTTCTGCTCTGTACGACTGGGGCACTGCTCGGGCTGATATAAAAATCTATTGCAATTCGGATCAGCTTGAGCAAGGGTTGAGCAAAGTGGTTCAAACAAGGGGGAAAAAATCGAACTCCAAAATCAAAAAAAATGAACCGGTAGCAACTTTTCTTCAGAAAAACCTGGGCAACGATTGGCATGTGTTCCCTTCAGAGCAGTCTCCTTTTAGTTCCATGGTGATGCACAAATATCACCAGCGATTGGTCTATGCCACCATGACCAGAACCGGTACTGATCAACAAAGTTTATGGGATCAATACCTGGAGTTCCGGCCTTTTATGACGCCGGTTTTCATCTCGTCACTGCTATATGGCAACGAGTTGCAAAACCGCTTGAATGAACTCTCCAACAGCATTCATCAAGATCTCAAAAAGGAAGAGTCCAGTTCTGAACCGGTAAAATCTCAACCCTTAGGTTTCGGACTAAAACGACAGGCTACAGAAAGTGATGTGCAAAAAGCAGAGCCTGAAACCGCCACAGCATCAAAAACCGAGCATTTGCCGCCGGTCTATCCGGATATCATCACCAAACTCACACGGCCGGTTGCCTCTTATCCGCTGGAATACCCCTCCCTAAAATCCCGTAAAATTGCCCGCCGGATTGAACTGGACAACATGCCCGAGCTTCCCGAATACCAGTTGCACCAAGGGCAGAATATGGGCACACGTGAAGATTTTCTCAGCGCAGAAATAACCGATCTCACCCCGTTAATGGCGGAAATTGTGGAAACCGAATCGCCCATCCACTGGCGCAACCTGATGCGCTGTTATGCCTCCTACTGGCAAATACAAAAGCTGAATGAGAATGTGGAAACCATTCTTTTCAGAATACTGGCAAAGATGTTGGAAGATGAGCAGATTTTCGCCAAGGACGGGTGCCTGTATAACAACTCCGACTTTTTGTTTAAGCTGCGAAGTCGCAAGTCAACACTGCCCTATCATCATCTCGAAGAACTTCCGCTTGATGAGCTTGAGTACGCTCTCTATGCCCTCATCAAGGATTTTCAGCCGGTTGATGAAATCGAAGTGATGAAAAACGCCGCCTGGTACATCGGTTTTCCGCGATTGAGTCCGCCGTTGAAATATCGCATGCAAACCGCCCTTGGCCGCATGGCCCATGCCAAGGTTGTCGGCAAAGCACGCAATGGTCTGATGTTGGTGTAATCGCAAGCGGTTAACCCGAGTTCGATTATTATTTTTATTTGTACTACCAGCTTAAGCAATTGCTTCTTTGCAGCTTATAGCATCCATCCGTCCTTTTTGATTGATCAAAAAGGACAAAAAAATCACCGGCTGGACGAGTAAAAGCCTAAAATCGATTCCGCTACGCTAAAATAATCCGAAGGTCCTTCTGCTTTCGTCAAACCCGGATCACCCTCCTCACCGGTGCGGATTATTTTTTAACGCTCCGCTGCATCGATTTCTTAACGGCTTTTCCTCGAAAGGCCGGACTCGATCTATCCTTCTTCAGTTATCTCCATATATAAGTTCCACCATTTTTTAGAATGGAACTGAGGTGGTTAGATAACTTTTTACTTCGCCCGACTCCCAAACCACTTTCGCCTGCCTACCTCAGATTGAACCACTTTAGCCGCATTATACCCTGCTGCCGCAAACACGCCACCCCCGGGATGACACGAGGCACTGGATAAAAACAGATTCTTGATCGGCGTCGTGTAGGTACTCAACTCCGGTGTGGGGCGGAACATAAACATCTGATCAAAGCTCATTTCAACGTGCATCACATTTCCTCTGCGCATGCCGTGTTTCCGTTCAATATCGAGCGGGGTTTGTATGTACCAGTCAAGCCGTTTTCCCTTCATGTTGGGGGCATAAGACTCCACTACACTGTAGATTTTCTCAGCTTCCCGTTCCCTGATTTCATCCCAGCTCATTCCATCAGCCAGCTCGTAGGGATGCCACTGCGCCCAGGCAAATAAAAGGTGCTTACCTTGAGGCGCCAGCGTCGGATCAATTTTGGAAAATGTCATCGCCAGTACAGCCGGATCTTCCGGAGGTTTGCCTTTATGATAATCCCCGATCGCTCGTTGCATGTAATCAACTGAAGGCACCAGCAGCTGCAACCCTTTGTGAATATGCTCATCATCCGGGCAGGCGGTGTATTGCGGAAGCTCGTCTACCGCGCAGCGAATAACCATGCCGAATCCGTTGCCGACATTGATATGTTCCACTCTCCGGTGCAACTGATCCGCCACATGCTTTCGGGGAACCAGGTTGAGCATCGTCGTTTGCACATGGGCATTGGATACTACTCCCTGAGCTTTTATAGTTTCACCATCCGCCGTGATGACCCCGCGGGCTTTGTTGTCTTCCACAATTATTTCTTTTACCGGAGTATTGGCTCGCACTTCCCCGCCATGGGCTTCCAGCATGCGTTTCATTGCCTGAGTGAGCATCCCACTGCCCCCTTTAGGCCGCTTCCCGCCACTTTGATGCAGCATGGCCTGCCACCCGGCAAAATCCCCGGTTGCAGCCTGATCCGGCGTAGGTCCCGACTGTGCCGCAAACCATAAAAGCGCTGCTTTGATGTAGGAGGATTCAAAAGCTTCATCCACAACCTGACCGTAGCTGCTCAAAATGCGCCGGAGTCCTTCCGTCTGCTCGCCTTTTTTGAACATTGATCCGTCTCTCATCTGCCCTTTCATGATCTCACCAAACATTTTGCCCCCTTTGGGAGGTACCAGAAAGGCCTTTAACACCCCTTTATTGATGCGCGTCCAGAAATCAATGAAGTTTCGATAATTGTCCACATCAGCCGGACTCACCTTGCGAATTGATTCCACCGTTTGCTCTACGCTCCGGTGAAAATGAATCACGCCCTGCTGATCCGGAAGAGGATAGGACATAAACGGATCCATCTCGATATATTCCAGCCCGTATTTTTCCAGTTCTAACTCCTGAACAACCGGGGTTTGATGGATCATGAAATGCGCCGAAGAGCCGACATCAATTTGGAATCCTTCAGGGTGTTCTTCGCTTTGGAACATGGTCTCAGTGCAAACCGCTCCTCCGATGGTTTCCCTGCGCTCAAGCACCAATACTTTATAGCCGGCTTTAGCCAGGTAACAGGCTGTTGTGAGTCCGTTATGACCCGACCCTATCACAATAATATCAAAATCCTTCATGCAGCAGTGAATCTGTGGTTAATAATTTTCGTAGAAGGCTTTGCATAACCGTCTTTTTGACCGATCTCTGCGTTATCGGAATTGTAAAATCCTCACGTATGCTTATATACGCTGCGGTTTTACTCCGCCAGCCGGCGGACTGGCCTTGATCTCGGCCAAAAATCCTGGTTATGTAAAGCCTTCTCGTAGTAAGTATCAAATATATAAGGCTGGCTGTAGCCTGATTTGTGCCCACAGGAAGTTACGGCGAGCACTAAATTATAAATATTGATCTTCCGATTAATTATAAAAGCTTTACCTTTCAAGAATCTACATCAATCGTGAAAACCTCAAAATACTGAGAAACGTTTATGAAATTTTTCCGCACTATGCTGGCCAGTATGCTTGGTTTTGTGCTGGCATTCGTACTTTTGTTTTTAGTCGTCCTGATATCTGTTATATCAAGTCAGCGGGAAACCGAACCGTACATTCGTGATGGGTCTGTACTGGAAATTAACTTGCAGGGACCGCTGCCTGAGCGAGCCACAGAAGATCCTTTTGAGATGCTTTTTATGGATCAGGACAAAAAACCTGTTAATATGCAAAGCCTGCATAATAACTTGCGGAAAGCCGCCGCCGATGACCGAATAGCCGGAGTTAAACTCAATATTAACTTCATGGGTGCCTCCTGGTCGCAACTCGAGGAAGCGCGTGAGATGATTAATGAATTCCAGGAGGAAAGTGACAAATTTGTCTATGCTGCTACCAACGATGCAGGCTGGAATGAGCAAGGTTACTATCTTGCTACAGCTGCCGATTCGATTTTCACCCCGCCCGAGACCTTCTTTCAATTTAAGGGTTTTCGATCCAACGTAGAGTTTTACGGTGGCCTTCTTGAAAGAATCGGAGTTGAAATCGACGAGGTCACCAGCGGACCGTATAAATCTCCCGGTGTATTTTCACAGCGCGATCAACTTGATCCCGAAAACCGCGAGCAGCTCGAAGCTATTATTGACGGAATCAGCAACCGCTTTACCGGAGCCGTCTCAGAAAAAACCGGTATGAGTACCAGTGAAGTGGATGATCTTCTCAACGAACGCCCGCGTATGCGCATGAGCTTCGCAAAAGAATACGGGTTGGTTGACGAGTTTCTGTATCCCGATGAAATTAAAGAACGCATCCTGCAGCGATCCAAGGATGATGGTAATCGCCGTGCGGAAATGGTTTCGCTGGCACGCTACAACCGGGTGAGCGCAAGCTCGGCAGGTGTGGAGGAGTATACCGGTTCGGAAAAAATTGCGGTGATCTATGCCGGCGGACCGATCCTGCCTCAGGCGAGTGAAGGTTTATTCCCCGGCCAGGAAAGTGTGATTACAGCAACGCGAGTGCTCGATCAAATTGAGGATATCAAAGACGATGATGATGTAAAAGCCGTAGTGGTTCGCATCAACAGTCCGGGTGGTTCACCTGATACCAGTGATTTGATCTGGGAGCGTCTCAAACGGCTTTCCGAAGATATGCCGGTAGTGGCATCCATGGGACCGGTAGCCGCCAGCGGGGGCTATTACATTGCAGCCGGCGCCGATACTATTGTGGCATCTCCCAACACCGTTACCGGCTCCATCGGAGTTATCGGGACAATGTTCAATTATGAGGATCTTTACGAAGATCACTTGAGAATATCGGTTGATAAAGTCAAAAGTCACGATTGGGCGGACTGGATGGACCCGGACAGGCGTATGACCGATCAGGAAAAAGCCTTTTTTGAAGATCTCGTGGATAAACTCTACGACACCTTCCTCGATCGCATGGCTGAAAGCCGGGATATGAGCCGCGACGAGATCCACGAAGTTGCTCAAGGCCGCATCTGGACCGGTGATGATGCCTATGAACGCGGATTGGTTGACGCGGTCGGCGGACTCAGAAGTTCGATTGATATCGCCGGCGAAATGGCAGAACTGGAAGACTGGAATATTGAGGTATTCCCCAAACCCAAGACCTTCCTAGAACGGCTCTCCTTTTCCACGCAAATGCGGCTGGAACAAATGTTCAACCCCGACTTCCCGGGTATGGATAAACTCAGAGCACTGGAGCAGCTCGAAGTGTTTTCAAGACCAGGCGGACTGTATATGTTGCCCTACGATATAGAAGTGAAGTAAGCGCGGAAAAACTTTGAGGGATGGTCGAGTTGCCAATAACTTTGCCGGTTCCGACCGTCCCTCTTTTTATTTCGTGGATTTTTCTATTCCGCCTCGTTTCGGATAGCACATAGAACAAATCTCTTATTATCTTATCCACGTATCCGCAAACCAAATTAATCACAGTTCGAACAGTATAGATGAACATCGGTCAATTTGAAGCCGAACAGTTGAGTGAAGGCACCTTTGAAGTCTCGGCATCCGGGTCGATCCGACGGGCGGAAGTTGATACCAAACCCAAAGTTAAAATGGGCGAAAATCCCGGCTTCAGCCGAATCGCTCTGGATCCGTTATTAATCCGCAGCGAGCAACTTAATGTAATTGTTGATGCCGGTTTAGGAATAGGACTTGATAAAAAAGAACGGGATCCCAGCGTCTCCAACCTGCATACCAATCTTGAGATTTTCGGTTTACGCCCCGAAGACATTGACTATGTGATTATCACCCACCTTCACTATGATCACATGGCCGGTCTCACTTATACCGGTACGGATCTGGAAACGCACCCTACCCTTCCCAACGCCGAAATTCTGATTCATCAAAAAGAGTGGGATTATGCCATATCGCTCTTAGATGAGCGTAACCCCGTTGATGGTATGGGTTATGAGATCGACGAACTGTACCGGCTTGCTGCAGATGGACTTATTCACTTTATTCAAGATGATTACTTTGAGTTAATGCCCGGATTGGAAATCCTCAAAACCGGTGGGCATACACCCGGTCATCAAATCGTGCGTATCACCGGTAACAAAGAGACGGGTTATTTTTGTGGTGACTTGGTCCCCAATGAGTTTCAGCTTAATCAGTACAGCATGAAACGGGCAGACCACGATCCGGAGCAGACCAAGAAAGTCAAAACGCTTTTGCTTCAGCGTGCTTTTCACGAGCACGCCACATTGTTTTTTTATCACTCTCTAAAACAAAAAGCGGGTAAGCTCAGCAAAGACAAGAACCGGAAGTACATTCTGCAGGGTACTCAAATATAAAAGAGTTTAAAATCCATATTCTCGAGTTCTTACACTGAACAGTCGAGCACTCCGACCGTTTCTTGCCCTTAACATTCATTCCGGCAACCGATCGGTAACTGACTTGAGTGGCGGGTCAAAATCTTCATCAAAAAACTCAAAGCTTACCTTTGGTGTGAGTTTGTCCCGGACTCCGGTTTTTTCAATAACTGCTTTGTAGGTTTCATAGCAATCCAGGGCTTTTTTGCCTTTGTTGAGACTGTTCTCATCGGCATGCTCTTCAGCATCAATCTCTTCCCTGGGCGTTTTGGCGAGCTTAATGGGGGAGTCGCCTTCATCATAATCCTCACTTACGGTATAAAGGGCCAACCTTGAGGGGCAAAAGTCATTCGAGCGGCGCATTTCACAAAAGGCGCGCTTTACTACCGCATGGGCTACCAAATGATCCGGAAAACCGGAATTACCGTGAACGGCATAGGTAATGATCACATCTGGCTTGAGCTCCCGAATAAAACGCATGATGTCCACTTCAAGACCGATCGGATCGATTTTACTTAATCCGCTATCCGGATAATCCCAGATCGTCATGCCTGATAGATCGAGCACTTGTTTTACGCATTCCATTTCTTTAGCCCGCACATCACCCATTTCATCAACCGAATAGCCGTATTGATGGCGCTGTTTTGTAGCCCCTCCCTTGGTTAATGTAAGCAGGTGGACTTCTTCACCTCTCGCCCGTTGATTTGCAATGGCCGGACCTGGTCCGAAGGATTCATCATCCGGGTGGGGAAATATGTAGAGAATTTTTCTGTTTGCCACGTGAATATGTTTAATGGTTATTTAAATTGATCCGGGTCATCGAAATGTAACAAATTATGCCCCGGTACGTAGACGAATCAATCTGCAGTGATTTAACAGGCATACTTGACCTCATGTATTGTCTTTACACTGCTCTTGCGGTGTCGGATCCCCCCCCCAGTCCGGCACCGCTATTTTTTTATCTTCCCCGTGAAAGTAACCAGAGGATGAGTGTAAAAACGATGCTCAAGATAATTGAGGTAGTCAGGGGAAAGTAAAAACTGGTATTTCCCCGCTGAAATGCGAAATCACCGGGGAGACGAAACAGGCCCACTTTCTGGATAAGTGGCCAGGACAGGCCTATGATCACAAGGATGATTCCAATCGTAATTAAGATTCGGGGAATCTGTTCCATAATTTTACTGACCGTTTTGTGCAACTCAATTATTCAGTGATCCTCAGAAAATTTGATATGCACTACTTAATGTCTGTAAGAAAACAGGTAGTGTCGTAAGAAAAGGCCAAGATCAAGGCGCGCGAAGCTCCCAAAAAGCGCAGTGTACAGAGCGTACTCGAGTATTTTTGGGACGAGCGGTACGCCGATATTGGCGTTTTCTTACAGACACTACTTAACGGTAACGTGCTCCAGCTCTTTATTTGTCTTTTCACTACCACTATGTGACTTCGGACGAACTGCCGAATTGCGCAACATCTGAATGTAAAACCAGATCATTTCACCGTAGTTTTCGACCGAGAGTCGCTCGTTGGTTCCATGAACACGGTCCAGATCACTTTCCACTGACCGAAGCGGCAAAAAGCGGTACAAGTTTTTGGTCAGGTTGGTATAATGACGCGCATCCGTCGCGGCAACCATCAGTGAAGGAGACACCGTAACATCGGTGAATACCTGACGGATTGTTTTTTCCAGGTTTTTATAGTTGGGATCCTCGATATCCGAAACCGGCGAAGGATTTAATGAACCGTGCAGCAGACGTACTTCAATATTTTCATCATTAATGACATGCTTCACATGCTTTAACACATCATCTACGGTATCATTGGGATGAATCCTGAAGTTTACAATAGCACGCGCCTGGGTGGGCAGAACATTTTCCTTCATCCCGGACTCAAAAATGGTCGTCGCTGTGGTGGTCCGCATTGCCGCATTGGTAGCCGGCATTCTCGACAAAATAATCTTAAAGAGCTTTTTAAATAGCCAGAAATTGGCTATCACAAACCGATAAGGCAGCGACATGCTCGGGGCCATGGACTCAAAGGTGTTTTTTACAATGCCATCAAGCCGTGCAGGCATGGGGTTGTTCTCCAGCTTTTCAATAGCTTCACTGAGCAACGCAATAGAGGTTTTTCCCTGTGGAACTGATGAGTGCCCGCCTTCGGAAGTAGCGGTTAACTCGATACTCATATAGCCCTTTTCCGCAATGGCTACCAAAGCTACCGGATTATTAATCTGCTCCATCAGCCCATGCACTATCGGTAAACCTTCATCCAACAGGTACTCCAGCTCAACATTTCGTTCCTGCAATTTTTTACTGATTGCGTAAGCTCCCTGATCACCGTCTACTTCTTCATCGTGACCAAACCCCAAATAAATCGTTCTCTTAGGTTTATATCCCTGCTGAAGCAACCATTCCACGGATTCAAGAATCGCCATCACTCCACACTGAACATCCATGGTTCCCCGACCGTAGATGTACCCATCCTTAATCACCCCGGAAAACGGAGGATACTCCCAATCCTGTTCGGTGCCCGGTTCCACCGGAACCACATCGAGATGACTGGTGAACATAACCGGCTTAAGGTGATCGCTTTCGGATTTCCAGGTGTAAAGCAGGCTGTACTCATTCACCACCTCCTGCTCTAAATGTTGATGAACAAGGGGAAATGCTTTTTTCAGATATGCATGCTGCTTGCGGAATTGCTCCCCGTCAATATCAGAGGGTTCCTGCTCAGAAACGGTTTTAAAGGTGATGGCATCACTCAAACGTTCGGCGGCACCTTTGAGGTCCAGTTCTTTAAATGATAAATCGTTATTGTTTTTCTGAATACCCGAGTGCAGCCATGTTCTGAAGATAATGAACCCAATGAAGGTTATGACTGCCGTAACAATAAGAATGGTTACCATAAGAGGTTCCGGTATCGTTGGATAAGTGGTGTGTTATTGTTCACGCGATTCCTCTGATTCCTGAATTTGAAAATCTAATCTTAAACCAATCCGAATGTAAGCTCTGTTAGATTAAGTCCTTTATGCCGGGTATTCTACTGTCAGATTTTTTGCCGTTAGAATTGAGTTTCCCGGTAACCGGGATCTTCAAATTCCGGAATATTGCTCATCAACGTAGAACGCAGGTGGTGCAGTTCAGGTATAGAATATCCTGTTGATTGAATAATAAGCGATCATATATCATTCAAAAACGGGTTACTCCTCAATTTCACCAAAGCGCTTTTTGAGTTTGTTGTACTCAAATTCAAGAGCTTTCTGGATTTCCTCTTCTGAAAGCTCATAGAGGCGCTTCATATTATAGGCCAGAGTCCGGACTCTGACGTTTTCATCTTCATACACCTGTGGTGTAATCTCACCTTTATCCTGGAGTTTGCCTAAATACGTTTCAATCTGATCTTCTACGGACATACTTTCTAATGTTGTTTCGGTTAAACGGTCTGCAATAATACGAGAACGATATCAGTGGTCCAAACCCTCCCAAAAGGGAATGTTTGCTGTAATTAGTGCCTGAAAGAAAAAAGATAGTGTCGTAAGAAAATGCCAAGATCAAAGTGCTCGAAGCTTCCAAAAAGTGCAGTATAACAGCGTACTAGAGCATTTTTGAGACGAGCGAGATGCCGATATTGGTGTTTTCTTACGACACTAATTACCCTTACCAAAGTGAATTATTGCATTGCGATTTCAGCGTAGCCCGATTGCTCTGCTACTACGACTTTGCTACATTTCAGATGTGGAATAAAACCAATTCCGGGATGATGTAAACCAAATAGGATCCGCAAGTGAATTATAAAGAATACACCGTAAAAGAGGGTACGTTGCTGTGGCAGCCGGATGAAAAGCAGCTGGATCATTGCCAAATGAAGCAATTTATAGATCAGGTAAATTCAAAGTTTGGAATGAACCTGTCCACTTATCACGGATTGTGGCAATGGTCAGTGGAAAAACCTGAGCAATTCTGGGAGTTTATCAGCCGGTTTTACGATATTCGGTTTTATGATGCTCCTCAGCGGATCATGAGCCAGGACCCGATGCCGGAAACCAAATGGTTTGAAGGCGCTACGTTGAATTTCGCCGAACATATTCTGCGGATGAAGCAACAGCAGCATCCGGCGATCATTTTTCAATCCGAACAGCATGAGTATACCGAAATAAACTGGGACGAACTTGAAAGTAAAGTTGCGGATTTTCAGCAAGCGCTGCTGAATGCCGGTATCAAGAAAGGTGACCGGGTTGCAGCCTATATGCCCAACATTCCGGAGACCATCATTGCTTTTCTGGCAGTTAGCGGAATCGGAGCCGTTTGGTCCAGCTGCTCACCGGATTTTGGTGGAGAAAGTGTGGTTGACCGGTTTTCTCAAATCGAACCGCGCCTGTTGATTACCGTGGATGGCTACCGCTACGGCGGCAAAGATTTCGACCGGATGGAAAGAGTCGGCTATCTGCAAAAACACCTGCCTGATCTGGAATCTACCGTAATACTCCCCTATCTCAATACCAATCCCGATGTTTCGCAGTTGCATCATCCCGAAAAAACGGTGTTATGGGATGATTTTCTGCAAACAGCCACTGCGCCGGTTTTCGAACCCGTAGCCTTCGATCACCCCCTGTGGATTTTGTATTCATCCGGAACAACCGGGTTGCCCAAACCCATCACGCACGGTCATGGCGGGATGACTCTCGAACACCTGAAGTATTTGGATCTTCACTGTGAAATCGGTCCGGGCGACCGCTTTTTCTGGTTCACCACCACCGGCTGGATGATGTGGAATGTGGTAGTTGCAGCTATGCTTCGCGGTGCAACTGCGGTTTTGTATGATGGCAGTCCGGGCTACCCGGATTTAAATGTCTTGTGGGATTTTGCCGAAAAAAGCCGTATGAGCTGCTTCGGGACCAGTGCCTCTTTTTTGATGAACTGCTATAAAAATGATCTCAGCCCCGGCAACCAATATAATCTGGAAGATTTAAAAATGGTCGGCTCCACCGGCTCTCCCCTTCCGCCGGAGGGTTTTAAATGGGTGTATGACCGTGTTAAATCCGACTTGATTCTCAACTCAACCAGCGGCGGCACTGACATTTGCAGCAGTTTTGTCGGGGGTAATCCCATGCTTCCGGTTTATGCCGGAGAGCTGCAATGCCGCACTCTTGGCGCTCACGTCCAGGCTTTTAATGAAGAAGGTGAGCCCGTTCTTGACGAAGTCGGCGAGATGATGGTTACCGCCCCGATGCCTTGCATGCCCATCTATTTCTGGGGGGATGAAGACGGCTCACGCTACCGTGAGAGTTACTTTTCCATGTATCCCGGGGTTTGGCGCCACGGTGACTGGATCAAAATAAATAGCCGCGGAAGTTGTGTGATTTACGGGCGCTCCGACGCCACTCTAAACCGGATGGGACTCCGCATTGGCACCAGCGAAATCTACCGCGCGGTAGAAGTTGACCCCGTTATTGCTGACAGCCTTGTCGTGAGCCTGGAAAAGAAAAATGGCGAGTGGTACATGCCCTTGTTTGTCGTTGCTGCAGAGGAACAAAAAATTACAGATGAAGTTCGCAAAGGCATTCGGAATCGCATTAAAGAGCGCATCAGCCCCCGATTTATTCCGGATGATATTATCGAAGTGTCCTCATTGCCGTACACCCTCAGCGGGAAAAAAATGGAAAAACCGGTCAAGCGCATTCTGGAAGGGGAGCTTTTGGAGAAAGTGGCCAACCCCGATGCTACACGAAATCCGGAGGCGCTAAGGCAGTTCATAAATTTCAAGATCGGATGATCTGCTTTAATCCTCTGCTTTATCGTACATTTTCTCACGGGTGTAGCGTATCATGCTTTCCAGATTCAATGCAATGATACCAATAATTAAAACCTGAATTATCAGTGTAATGTAATCGGGGTTGATACCCGGTAAAGATGGTATCAGATATGATACATAAATGGAAAGACCGATCCCGAAAAAAGAGCCTATAATAAAGAACACCCATGAAAGCCGAAGATGTCGCATCCATATAAGCTTCCTTGCTTCCTTCTTCTCAATCTGATCCATTACCCGATCCTCAAAATCGGTAAACGGCATTTGCTGAAGAGATTCCGACATAATCTGCTTCATAGTATGTTGATTTTCATCTTTTTCCATATCACAAATGTTGGGTGTTCAGATCGTAAATTCCAGCAAGCAGTTTTTTCATTTTCTCCCGACCTCGGTGAAGCATGACTTTTACATTGGACTCCGACCAACCCGTGGCATCGCAAATATCACGAACACTACATTCTTCCAGGTAAAACATGCGCAATGCCAGACTTTCGCCTGATGGCAGGTTTTGCAATGCACGGTTGATATAATATCGTTTATGATCTTTATCTGCATTTAACATCATCTCATTCTCATCCGCAACCAGCTCATTCTCCTCCAATTCTTCGGTCGTAAGGTGTTGTAAATGCGGTTTGTTCTTTTTCAGGAATTTGAAGGCCTCATTGATCACGGCACGATAAAGCCATGTACTGAAAGCAGACTTCCCTTTGAATCCATTTAATCCGGAGTAAGCTTTTACGAAGGCGTTTTGAGTAACTTCCGCTGCTTCCCTCTCATCTTTTACGACCGACAATGCAAGTGAATACGCCGAGTCCTGGTATTTTCGGATGATATGACGAAACGCCTCTTTGTCACCATTGAGAATATTTTTAATCCACTGCTCGGCCATTAAGCATTTCTATTGCTTCCCGAATTGTCTGTATATGCTGAAATAATAAAACCAATACCGAGAAACAAGATAATGCCGCCCATGACTAAAAGGGGCTCCATTCGCATACCAAAAAAGTTCATTTCAACCAATAGGCCTGTTATGATCATACCTAAAGAGCCGCAAACTGCCAGTACTCCGATCTTTAACCACGGAAAATGAAACTCAAATCGAGGCCTTTCGGGGATTTGGGATATATCCAAATCTTTTTCGATCAGCAGGCGACGTTCCTTCTCTCGAGCGTCGTGCTTGAAGTACCATACCAGAAAAAAAGTAATTGCAACAATGAGTACTAATCCCAGAAAAATAAAGCTATTCATAACAGTACAATTTAAGTGATACAATGTTTGATGGTCTTGGTACTGTTTAGATACTCAAAGCTGGATAAAGGTTACAGAGTTTTTCAAGTAATTATTATTGAGATTTAACCGAAAGCTCTGTTTTATGTTTCTATTCTCCCTGTTTGTGAAATGATGGAATTGCCAACCTATCCAACAATGAAGCGCATACCGTCGGAAAACATGGTCACTAAAACCTTCCAGACCATGAAGCCATGGAAGGTACTTTCAAGTAAAACATGATCCTACATAATCCGTGTTCAATCCGCGCAAATCCGCGGATAAAAAAAGCCCACCAACTCCGAAGAATTGGCGGGCTTTAAGAATCAGAAAAAAACGGGGTTATTTCTTTCGAAATACCAGGAAGCCCCAGTTCAGGTTTCCTTTTTTACCGTTTTCGATCCAATGCTTCAGTCCCTGACGCATGCGGTCGATGTACTCCTTGTCGCATTCTTTGACAAGGTCATCGTAGCGGTTTTCAATCTCCCGAAGCACGCTGCTGTAATGATTAACCAGCTGATCGGGATGCTCTTCGATGTCCACTACTTCCAGACCAACCTTATCAGCCAGTTCTTTGTACTTCTCTACCGATCCCATAGAGTCGAGGTGGATTCGGTCGAGTACCGGCTGAAGCTCATCTTTGGGAGCATCATGCTTCTGCATCGGATCAGTGAAAATGAAGAAACCGCCGCTTTTCAGGACACGGCTGGCCTCAGAGAACACTTTTCCACG
>SLJN01000050.1 GCA_007135115.1 Balneolales bacterium | reverse complement strand
GATCGCTGCGACACTTATTTTCATTTTCACACTCGTACTGGTTATCTGGCAGCCCAAAGGGCTATCGATAGGCTGGTCGGCCATGATCGGGGCAACGCTTGCCTTGCTTGCCGGTGTAGTCGATTTCGGGGATGTGGCCACCGTCACCGGTATCGTCTGGAATGCCACGCTGACGTTCGTCGCTATCATTATCATCTCTCTCATCCTTGATGAAATCGGTTTCTTCGAGTGGGCGGCCCTGCACATGGCACGTGTGGCTAACGGCAACGGGGTGCGCATGTACGTATATATTATTCTGCTGGGTGCAATGGTCGCAGCCTTTTTTGCCAATGACGGAGCGGCATTAATTCTAACCCCTATTGTTTTGGCGATGGTGAGAGCGTTAGAATTTAAGGAGCGGATGATTCTCCCGTTTGTCATGGCCAGTGGGTTTATCGCGGATGCAGCCTCGCTGCCATTGATCGTCAGCAATCTCGTCAACATAGTATCTGCTGATTTTTTTGATATCGGATTTCTGGAATACGCCAGCCGGATGATCGTGCCCAACCTGTTTGCTATTGCTGCCAGTATCGTTGTGTTGTATTTGGTTTACCGGCGGGATATTCCGAAAACCTACGAAATGCAAAACCTTCGCAAGCCGGCTGATGCTATCCGTGATCATAAAATGTTCCGGTTATCATGGGTTATTCTTTCCATACTGTTGGTTGGCTATTTCGTAGTGGAATTCATCCATTGGCCCGTTTCAGCTGTTGCCGGTACCATTGCCATTTTCTTTCTATTCGTAGGACGTAACAGCAAAGCCGTTGACACCACCAAGGTTTTGAAAGGCGCCCCCTGGGCCATTGTCGTTTTCTCGATTGGTATGTATGTGGTGGTCTACGGACTTCAAAATGTCGGTCTTACCGGCCTACTTGCTGAAGTCATACAAACCGGTGCGGATGAAGGCTTGTTTGTCGGGACTATGGTGATGGGTTTTCTCGCCGCTTTTCTCTCTTCTGTGATGAACAATATGCCAACGGTGATGATCGATGCGCTTGCTATTGATCAAACCGCAACCGAGGGCCTGATGCGTGAGGCGCTGATATACGCCAATGTGATCGGTTCGGATCTTGGTCCCAAAATCACCCCGATCGGCTCATTGGCTACACTTCTCTGGCTGCATGTGCTACAATACAAAGGAGTCACTATTTCCTGGGGTTATTACTTCAAAGTGGGAATTGTTCTGACGATCCCTACTCTGTTTTTTACGTTATTGGGCCTTTATTTCTGGTTGCTGCTGATCGGTTAATATCGCCTTTTCTTATCTACCCAATCCCTCTATCCCCATACTGCTAAATGAATTAGTGTCTGTAAGAAAACGCCAATATCTGCGTTCCGCTCGTCCCAAAAATGCTCATGTACGCTATGCACACTCCGCTTTTTGGGAGCTTCGCGCGCCTTGATCTTGGCGTTTTCTTACGACACTATCTGTTTTATTACAGGTACGAATTAGGGAATACCTTCTCTTATGTATCTGTTCGCGGAATTAGTTAACCCGATCTGACAATGTGTATTTCCGGGTAACTAATCACGAATAATCATGAATAAATAAGAACACGTGATGTCATACACTAAAATAGAAGACAACACAAAAGTGCAGAGAAAAAATAACCCCATGGAGGCTCAAATGAGTAACAGAAATCCCTTTTTAATGTCAAAATTAGCAGCTGTGTTGCTGATATCTTTCGGACTTTTCTTCGCCGGATGTGATCTGGGAGATGATATGGAAGATGACGATACCGAATCATCCGAAATTTCCGGTCAGGCAAATGATGGTGATGGTTCCGAAGAACGTAGCACTACGACTCAAGACGCTGAGACCGAGTCCGGCGTCGAAGGAGCTGTAGTTACGGCTGTCGCCGTTCAAGGTGATGGTTCAACCACCGAACTTGAAGGCGAGGCTACCACCGATTCCAACGGCGAATTCACGCTCGAAGTTGAAGGTGAAGGCGCAACCGGAAATGTGCGGGTACATGCCGAAGGCGACGATGGCTACGAATCCAGCGCTGTAGTGAAAGTTGACGGAGCCGGCTCTGTTGAGTCCCGCCCGTTAAACAGCGAAAGTGACGCGGAAGCCGAAGTATATCTGGAAGCTCGCGCTGAAGCCGAGTCAGACACTCATAGCGAAGGTCCGACTCTTGCCGACGTAGCCGCTTATGTGGATGGCGAGGTTGCTTCTGAAATTTCTGCAGGCAGCCAAAGTGCCGCTGATATCGGAATTGCCATAGCTAATGCTGCCAAGACCGAGGCGGAATATCAGGGTGAAGCTGAAGCCGGCGCCGACGTTGAAGCCGTAGCGGATGCTAAAGTACAAGCTTATAATCACCTGCAATCTGATCTCGCTGCCTCAGCAGATGCGGATGCCCGCGCTGATGCACAAGCTGATTTCGAGGAAAGCTATGTTAACGTTTTCGCCGATGCCGGTGCCGACCTTGAAACTCAAGCCAAAACGCGTCAGGCCGCCGCTTCTTTATTGATTGAAGCCAGTGGAGACGCCGAGGGCAGTGCTGAATTCGGATTGAAACGACAAGCAGAATTGGTGCAGTCCAAAGCAACAGCTCTGGCCATTGAAGCAGCTCTTGAAGCCGAAGGCGCTTCTGATTCTGCCGTAGATGCCGTCGCAGAAGCACGAGCGGAATTGGTTGCCGAAATCCGCGCAGCTGCCTCTTCCGATGCGGTCGTTGAGGCCAAAGAAGAATTCAAAGCGGAGGTTGATGCCGCAACCGAAAGCACCTTTGATATCAGTGCCGAAGTACGCGCATCTGCCGAAGCCGAAGCAGAAGCTCACATGGAGTCTTTCCTGAGCGCAATTGCCGAGCTTACCATCATCATAGGCAATGTCGTTGACGCCACGATTGATGCCTTCACCGAATTCTATGCCGAAGCTCAAGCCGATGTTGCAACATCACTTGAAGCTGAGGGCGTAGGTGATGCCGAGGCCGAAGCCGCCGCTCAAATCATCGTAATGGCGAAGCTTGGATCAGAGTCCTGATCTAAACTTTTTCCCATTTTACAAAACGCATCCTGTTTATTCGGCAGGATGCGTTTTTTTTGCCGCGGATTCACACGGATTTTATGTGGATCCAATGATTTACGATTTTAAAAAACGTCCTGTAAGGACTAATGAAAGGTGGCTGGTTCTTGTAGTATGTGGCCCAAGACGTAAAAGGTGTTTAAAACCTTTCACGTCATCTGCTGAACAACATTTATATTCAATGGAAACTTGATACCGTTTAATTTTTGCTGATTATAAACAAGGCTGAGAATGCAAGCGTATTAAACACGAGTTTTTAAAGCTATAAATGAATGAAACTAAAACGTCCTGTAAGGACGTCTTGTTGGTAGCGCGGGATGGAGCGCAGCGCAATCCCGGGTAATAGATGCCCCACCCACAAAAATCCCGAGGCGACCAAGGTGAACCTGCTATTAAATGTAACCGAGGGATGCACAGGAAAGCGCCCGCCAACAGTTTAACACACCCGAACACGGAATCCGTCGTTTATTTTCGCCACCTTTGGTGGAATTAAACGGTAATCACGAATTTTGCCCAATCAAAAACTGTTATAGCATGCGCCCGGCTCGTGAGCCGCAATATTTTCATCAGCCAAACTCTTTTTGAATGAAAAAAACGCCGACCTTATTGACCCTCGTTTTACTGGCTTCTTGCACAACTATAGAAATCGAAGAGCGCAGCATATTTGACGCCCACCCGACCATCACCCCGGAAACCTTTAATTATGATGGATTAACCCTTCATCAACAAACACTGGAAACCGAAGATGGGGAGCAGCTTGACAGCTGGTACATCGAACGAAAAGATGCCGTCGCCACCGTTGTTTATTTGGGCGGCAACGGATTTTTGATGGTTAAATCCCGTCCGTGGCTGGAAATGTATGCCGAACTGCCGGTCAATATACTTATGATTGACTATCGCGGATACGGCCAAAGCAGCGGCGAACCCTCGGTGGAGGGCGTCAAATACGATGCTAAAGCAGCCTATTCCTTTGCGGCTGATCACACCGAACAGAACGGTACGAAACTACTGATTCACGGTCATTCGATGGGCTCTCTGCTGGCAGCATATCTGGCAGAGACCCGGGAAGCGGCAGGATATATTCTGGAAAGTCCAATTACCAATGCGGATGATCTGACAAGCAACATCGTACCTCGGCTGCTTCGTCCCTTTATCGGTTTTGAGTTTCCGGAAGTGGTAAAAGAAGAAGATAATCTGAAACGTGTTGCCGGCATTGAAATCCCCTTACTCCTGATAGGCGGCGAAGACGATGAGGTAACCCCGATTTCCATGGCAGAAAAACTGTATGAGAAGTCGGCATCTCCCGATAAAGAATTGGTAAAAGTAAACGGCGGCGGACATAATGATCTGCCAAATAAACAGGACTATCGCGAAGCAGTGGATGCGTTTTTGGGGCGCATTACGGCTACTTCGAATTAGTGTTAAACCGCGGATTGGCGCGGATTGAACACGGATTATTTTTGTGTGGCATAGCCGTGCAACTTCAGCCCAAGTGCCGAAGTTATCCCGAGGTTCTAATTTCACCTTCTGTGGTACTTTTGAGATGGTGTCAGAACGCGTGGCATATGAACGGCCGGCACTTTCCTGTGCATCCCTCGGAGGCCAATTATAGCAGGTTCATAGGTATTGCCTCGGGATGTTAATTGTGGGGGCTTCATATACCCGGGACTGCGCTGCGCTCCATCCCGCGCTACCAACAAGACGTCCTTACAGGACGTTTTTTGAATCGCTATTTAATTAGAAATCCGCATTTAATCCGTGGCAAAATAATCCGTCTCTAATCCGCGCAAATCCGCGGTTAAAGCCCTATCCATACCACTTCAACCTGCGCACCAATAGTTTTTCAAATTCGACCAGGATAAATACGATAACCCCTGCGCAAAGTGGAAAGACCCAGTAAATCATCGCTATGGCATCGGTTCCGAATGATACTTGCATGATCGGGGCGTAGGTAAACAGGAGCTGCAAACCAATCAGGATGGCCGCGGTGATGAATACCGATTTATTCCCCCAGAAACCTTTACCCCAGGCAGGGCTGTACATTCGCCTGCAGTTGAAAAGATAGAACAGCTGACCGGCAACCAGCGTATTGACGGCAATGGTTCGGGCGGCTTCGATTTCGTAGCCTTGTTGCATCAACCAGCCGTATACCATGAGGGTCAGTCCTCCGATCAGAAATGAAACAAGGCCGATCCGCCAGATGAAATAGCCTCCCAATATGGGTGCATCAGAATCTCTTGGTGGACGACGCATCACGTTGGGTTCGGCTTGTTCAAACGAGAGTGCCAGCGCCAGCGTTACAGCCGTTACCATATTTACCCATAAAATCTGGACCGGTGTTACAGGAAGTACGGTTCCGGTCAGAACGGCAGCCATGATGACCAGAGATTGCGCGCCATTCGTGGGTATGATGAACAATATCGCTTTTCGAAGGTTGTCGTAAATCCGGCGCCCTTCTTCGACAGCGTTGGCGATAGAGGCGAAGTTATCATCCGCCAGGACCATTTCCGATGCTTCTTTGGTCACTTCGGTTCCTTTGATGCCCATGGCAATACCGACATCGGCACGCTTCAGCGCCGGGGCGTCATTGACCCCATCCCCCGTCATGGCACAAATCCGGTTATCCGCCTGTAAAGCTTTCACCAATCTGAGTTTATGCTCGGGGCTTGTTCGTGCGAAAATATCATATTTTCGCGCAATGGAGGTCAGCTCGGTATCACTGATGGTCTCCAAATCCGCACCGCTGATAGCTTCCTGACCGTTTCCGATTCCGAGTTCTCCCCCGATAGCGCGGGCGGTCAGCAGGTGATCGCCGGTGATCATCTTTACCTGGATCCCGGCTTCGCGACATTTTTTGATGGCTTCAATTGCTTCCGGCCTTGGCGGGTCAATAATCCCTATCACTCCCAGGAACGTAAGGCCTTGTAGGTCTTCATGGCGAATGGTGGATGACGGTTTGCCCGGCTTAGCAATGGCCGCTGCCATCACACGGTATCCCTGATCGGCCAGTTCTTCGGTTTTCTGTTTCCAGAACGGCTCATCAACAGGACACTCGCCACTATCAGTTTTTTGATCCCGGCACATGGGAAGTACTCTTTCAGGCGCTCCTTTCACATACAACACCGGCTCCCCGTCCACTTCATTGAGTGTCGCCATGTACCGATGCTCGGATTCAAAAGGAATCTGATCCAGCTGCGGCGGATTAAAGGAATACAATCCTGCTTTGAACCCAAGTGTGATCAAAGCTCCTTCTGTGGGATCGCCGTCCATTTTCCACTCCCCGTTTTCCTGATACAAACTCGCATCGTTGCAAGAGTGCACGGTTTTGATCAGCTCAAACAGTACCGGCTCGTTTTGAGGCTCCACTGTCGAATCATCTTTTGTTATAGCTCCGTCAGGCTGATAGCCAACGCCCTCCACGTGATAGTCTGCTCCGGAGGTAACGACGGATTTAACCGTCATCTCGTTGCGGGTCAGCGTTCCGGTTTTATCCGAACAAATCACGGTAACCGAGCCCAATGTTTCTACGGTTGGCAATTTTCTGATGATGGCATTCCGCCGGGCCATGGCCTGCACGCCGATGGCAAGGGTGATGGTCATGATGGCTGGCAACCCTTCCGGAATGGCAGCTACCGCGAGGCTGATGACAATCATAAAAAGCTCATCCACCTGAAACTGACGTATGGTATACCCGATCAGGAATAAGAGTCCCGCAACGGAAAGAATAATGATGGCCAGGGTTCGGCCAAACTGTGCAATTTGTCTGAGCAGCGGGGTCGTAATTTTTTCGACCTCCGTTATCATCCGGTTGATTTTACCGAGTTCGGTCTCAGCGCCGGTGGTCATCACTACCGCACGCCCGCGCCCATAGACCACGGACGTGCCGGAGAAAGCGACACTTTTTCTATCGGCCGTCAACGCTTTCGGGTCGTCGGGTTCCGCCCGTTTTTCAACCGCAATGGATTCACCCGTTAAAACCGCCTCCTCGATTTTCAGATTTTTAACTTCAAGCAGTTTTAAGTCGGCAGGCACGCGATCACCGGGCTCTAAAAGCACAATATCCCCCGGCACCAGATGCTCGGCGTTGATCTTTTTACGACGCCCGCCCCGGATTACCATGGCATCCAGCGATAGCATTTGTCGGATGCTTTCAATGGCCCGCTCGGCTTTTCCCTCTTGAATAAAACCAATCAGGGCATTAATCAGCACCACAGCCAGAATTACAATCGTATCCACCCAATATTCCAGCAAAAGCGTTACAACGGCGGCACCCAGCAACAGGTAAATCAAAACGTTGTGGAACTGAAGCAAAAAACGTTTTAGTAGAGACTGAGGCTCACCTTCCGGAAGTTTATTGTAGCCATAGGTTTCTAATCTTTTGGCAGACTCCTCTTCCGTTAAACCATCCGGTGAACTCTCCAAAACCTCAAGTGCCTCCTCTGCAGATGTACTGTGCAGCGGAAGTTGAATATCAGTCTTAACATCTTGTTCGGCTACTCTCTCCATAACTGTTCCTTAAATACGACCGTCGACGTGTAAAGATATAACGTATAAGTCAGTTATGTATGTAAATAAATGGGAGAAGCAGCAAAACTTTTTTGGGGTGATGGGTCCGAATCTTCTGCAATTTGCTATCTGCTATCAACAATCTGATATCCGTTCGATCTGGCGGGATGACAACTTTAAGCAAAGTTGGATCCCAAAGCAACCACTTCTACAATGCCAAGAGATTGCAGATTGTAGATGTTGGGGTCCGGTCCCTCTGCAACCTGCAGTCTGCAATCAACAATCTGCTATCCGGCAAAACTGCCTCGATGAATAAATTGGGCAACCCCAGACGCCCATAGCAAGCATCTCAATAGGACAAAAGATATCAGATTGAAGATGTTGGACCTGGAATTTGCTATCTGCTACCATCAATCTGATATCCGTCCGATCAGACAGGATGATGAT